>CAYOOR010000076.1:0-19221 GCA_964405695.1 uncultured Alphaproteobacteria bacterium | reverse complement strand
TTTTGAAAGTAATGAAGGTGTAATTATTGTTGCCGCAACTAATAGACCGGATGTTTTAGATCCTGCGTTGCTTAGACCTGGCAGATTTGATAGACAAGTTGTTGTGCCAAATCCTGATATATTAGGAAGAGAAAAAATTCTTAAAGTTCATATGAGAAAAGTTCCTTTAGCTCCAAACGTTGATCCTAAAATTATAGCAAGAGGTACACCAGGTTTTTCAGGTGCAGATTTGGCAAATCTAGTTAATGAAGGAGCTTTATTAGCAGCTAGACGAAATAAAAGATTTGTTACTATGGAAGAAATGGAAGATGCTAAAGATAAAGTTTTAATGGGAATAGAAAGAAAATCTATGGTTATGAAAGATGATGAAAAAAAATTAACTGCTTACCATGAAGCCGGTCATGCAATAGTAGCTATTCATATGAAAGATTCTGATCCTGTCCATAAAGCAACGATAATTCCAAGAGGAAGAGCTTTAGGTATGGTTATGCGATTACCTGAAAGTGATAGAATATCAATGTCTAAAATAAAACTTAAAGCGGATCTTGCTGTTGCAATGGGAGGAAGAATTGCAGAAGAATTAATATTTGGTCATTCAAAAGTTACTACAGGTGCGTCGTCTGATATAAGTATGGCAACAAATATTGCTAGAAAAATGGTAACTGAATGGGGCATGAGTGATAAATTGGGACCTTTGGCTTATGGAGAAAATGAGCAGGAAGTTTTTCTTGGTCATTCAGTAACACAAAAAAAAAGTGTATCAGAAAATACAGCACAAGAAATTGATAAAGAAGTAAAAAAAATAATTGATGAAGCTTATAATAAAGCACGTACAATTTTAAAAAAAAATATAAAACAACTTCATAAACTTGCTAAAGGTTTATTAGTTCATGAAACGTTATCTGGCTCTGAAATTAAAGATGTTATTAAGGGTAAAAAAATATTTAAAACATTGCCTAATAATTCAAATAAAAAAAATAAAATCGCCACCTCTGTTCCTTCTGTTGAAAAGAAAAAAAAAGAAGCAGATTTATCTAAACCACAATTAGAAAATAATTAATAAAAAAAAAAAATGAATCTAGGATTTAAAACGCCAGGTATTATGGGTATTTTAAATATAACACCAGATAGTTTTTCTGATGGAGGAAAATATTTTTCTAAACCAAGTATAGCTATAAAAGAAGCATTAATAATGAGTAAAATGGGCGCAGATATTATAGATATTGGCGCTGAATCAACTAGACCAGGTGCATTACCTATAAATCCTGAAATAGAAATTAAAAGAATAAAACCTATTATTTTGGGTTTAAAAAGAAAAAAAATAATTATTTCTATCGATACGAGAAATTCTAAAACAATGAAATTTTCTTTAGAACAAGGAGTTAAAATAATTAATGATGTTTCATCACTTAATCATGATTCAGAAAGTATAAATGTTGTTAAAAAATATAAATGTTTTGTAATTTTAATGCATATGCAAGGCAATCCTCAAACAATGCAAAAAAATCCTAGATATAGATTTGCACCTCAAGATATATTAAATTTTTTAAAAAAACAAATTATTAAATGTGAAAAAAATGGTATAAAAAAAAAAAGAATAATAATTGATCCTGGCATTGGTTTTGGAAAAAAAAACAAACATAATGTTAAAATAATTAAAAATTTAAAAATTTTTAAAAAATTAGGATGTTATACTTTAATTGGTTTATCAAGAAAACGATTTATTTCAGAATTAACTAAGAATGAAAAGCCAATTAATAGAATTGCTGGGACTATAGCTGCTAATCAGTTTGCTCTAGATCAGGGAATTGATATTATTAGAGTTCATGATGTAAAGGAAGCGATGCAAGCTAAAGTTGTTTGGCAAAAATTAAACAATAAAATATAAATAAATGAATAATAAAATTTTCGGTACAGATGGAATAAGAAGTCTTTCCTCAGATAAAATTTTTAGTAATCAATCTTTAAATATTTTATCTAGATCTTTATTGAAAAAAAAAAAAAATCTAAAAATTATAATTGCTAGAGATACAAGGATATCAAGTAAAAAAATTGAAAATATTTTAGTAAAAAATTTAGTGAATAATGGAGCTAATGTTTATTTAATTGGTTTAGCACCAACGCCTGTTTTATCATATATAGTAAAAAAATTTAAATATGATTTGGGTATAGTAATTTCAGCTTCTCATAATCAATATAAATATAATGGATTGAAATTTTTTAATAAGAATGGTGAAAAGATTTCTACTACATATGAAAAAAAAATAGAAAAAGATTTTTTCAATCCATTGAAAAGAGAAATTTTTACTTCTAAAGGAAAAATTTTTAAATCAAATAAATTATTAAACCATTATGTTGAAAAAATAATTTTTTTATTTAAAAAAAAAATTAAATTAAATAATACAAAAGTTATAATTGATTGTGCTAATGGAGCAACTTTTAAAATTGTAAAAACAATCTTTAGAAGATTAAGAATTAATTCTATATTTATAAATGATAAACCTAATGGTAAAAATATAAATTTAAAATGTGGCTCTTTATTCCCAAACAAGCTAAAAAAAAAAGTATTAACTAATTCTGCAGATTTTGGCATATCATTTGATGGCGATGGAGATAGATTAATCTGTTGTGATGAAACTGGAAATATTATTGATGGTGATAAAATCTTAGCAACTTTAATTAAATTTTTTCATAAAAATAAAAGAATTAATTCAGTAGTTGGAACTTTAATGTCAAATAAAGGTTTAGAAGATTTTGTAAAAAATTTGAATATAAAATTCTATAGATCAAATGTAGGCGATAGATTTGTATATGAAATTATGAAGAAAAAAAAGGGATTTATTGGGGGAGAACAATCAGGACATATTATTTTAAATAATTTTGGACCCTCAGGCGATGGAATATTAATCTGTATATATTTAATAATGATTATTTCTTTAAGTAAAAAAAAAGTAAGTGATATATTTGATAATTATAAAAGTTATCATCAATATCAAAAGAACATATCTTTTAAGGATTCTAATAAATTAAAAAAAACAAAATTTATTAAATTTTTAAAATTTTATAATAATAAATTGATTAATGGTAATAGGGTGCTTATCAGATTATCTGGCACTGAGCCTGTTATAAGGTTATTAATAGAAGGAAGAAAAATCAATATTATCAATAATTTAGCTACATCATTACAAAAAAAAATTAATAAATTTTTATAATAAATTTTTTGTATATTTATATGTTGCATAATTACAACATATAGTATTTTATTTAGTTTTTTTACTTTTAAAATACTATATTCAGTGTATATTAATACGATACTACTATATGTAGTAATTATGTATAATTACTAACTTTTTTATAGGGGGCACTATGAATGCCTTAAATGTAGCGAAAAGATGGATAGGAGCATTAACTGAAGTAGGTCTAATGCTTATAGCTTTTGGAATAGTTGCTGGGCTGCTTTATCCAGGTGCTGTACCTTTTATTGGCACAGATGTAGTTGCTAACATTACGTCATTATTAAACCAACTTGGTAATAATGGTGTAGTAGGTTTAGTTGCATTAGCTATTATTTGCTGGTTACTTAATAAAAGATCAATCAGCTAATTTGAAAAGTTTCACCCTCCCGAATTGATCCCGACACGGTGAAGGTGTAGAGAAAAGAGCTCTTAACAGAGCTCTTTTTTTTTGTTTCTATTTTTTTTTTAAATTTATTTGTGATTGAATAAATTGACTATCAAATTTTTTTATTTCATGTTTTGATTGTTTACTTTTATCAATTATAGAAAAAAACCATGTTACAATAAATGCTGTAGATACAGAAAATAATGCAGGATATTTGTAAGGAAATATAGGTTTTTGATGACCTAAAATATCAACCCAAACTGTTGGACCAATAATTACCAAAATTATTGCTGTAATAAGACCACTAGATCCTCCTATTAACGCGCCTCTAGACGTTAATTTTTTCCAATACATTGAAAGAAATAGAATTGGAAAATTAGCACTAGCCGCCACTGCAAATGCAAGACCAACCATAAATGCAACATTTTGTTTTTCAAAAAGAATTCCAAGAAGAATAGCAATACATCCTAAAGAAATTGCTGATATCCTAGAAACAAATAATTCATCTTTTTCATGCACTTTATTTTTTTTAAATACTGATGCATATAAATCGTGACTTACTGCTGAAGCTCCTGCAAGAGTGAGCCCTGAAACTACAGCAAGTATTGTTGCAAAAGCTACGGCTGATATAAATCCTAAAAAAATATCTCCACCAACAGCTTTTGCTAGATGAATTGCTGCCATATTATTTCCTCCAATCAAACTACAATCGGTATTTAAAAACTCAGAATTTTTGGAAATTAACATCATTGCTCCAAAACCTATTATAAAAGTTAAGATATAAAAATAACCTATAAAACCTGTAGCAAAAAAAACAGATTTGCGAGCTTCTTTTGCATTTTTTACAGTAAAAAATCTCATTAAAATATGAGGGAGTCCTGCAGTACCAAACATTAGAGCTATACCGAGAGATATCGCTGAAATAGGGTCAGATACTAATCCTCCAGGCTTTAATATATCATGACCATTAGGATGAACATTTACTGCTGCTTGAAAAAGTGATTCAAAGTTAAAATTTGTTGTCCACATAACTGCAATTGCAATAAAAGTAGCACCAAATAAAAGTAATACAGCTTTGATAATTTGAACCCAAGTTGTCGCTAACATTCCACCAAAACTTACATAAAGAACCATTAAAACTCCAACAATTATTATTGCTATTTCATAGGGAAGTCCAAAAAGTAGTTGAATTAATTTACCCGCTCCAACCATTTGAGCAATTAAATATAAAGCTACAGTTACTAAGGAACCACTTGCAGCTAGACATCTTATTTTTGTTTGATCAAGTCGATGTGAAGCAGCATCAGCAAACGTATAATCTCCTAAATTTCTTAATCTTTCAGCAAGTAAAAATAGTATAATTGGCCATCCAATAAGAAATCCAATTGAATAAATAAGACCGTCATATCCTGAAAGATAAACAAGCCCAGAAATACCTAAAAAAGATGCCGCAGACATAAAATCACCTGCGATAGCTAAACCATTTTGTAAGCTAGTAATTTTACCCCCAGCAGCATAAAAATGTGAACGAGATATTGTTTTTTTTGCGGCCCAGTAAGTTATACCAAGAGTTGCAAAAACAAATATTAAGAACATTGTTATTGCGGGATAATTTGTCATTTAAATTTTTTTAGAATTATTTTTTCTGTTTTATCAAATTTTTTGTTAGCTATAAAAACATAAAAACCTGTTGCTAAAAAAGCTAGTAATATAATTGAAATTCCAATTGGAATTCCAATAGTAATAATTGATCCATTAGATATTTTAATTCCTAATATTTCAGGAAAAAAAGCAATAATTAAAATAAAAGAAAAATAAATTAGAAGAGTTATTATTGATAAAAACCAACTAATAAAAGATTTTCTTTTGACAAGACTTTTAAAATTTGTATTTTCTATAATTTTTTTTTCTAAATTAGAATTCATTAAAATTAAACCAATTAAATCTAACTTTTGTTTATTGTAATTTTTTTAGTTATTCTATTTTTATTAAGATTTAAGTATTTTTTAGTCATATCCTTCATTCCTTTTTTTACATATTCTCTTATATCATGAGTTATATGCATTGAGCAAAATTTTGGACCACACATAGAACAGAATTGAGCTATTTTTGCACCTTCGGCAGGAAGAGTTTCATCATGAAATTCTTCTGCTTTTTTTGGATCTAGTGAAAGATTAAATTGATCGCGCCATCTAAATTCAAATCTTGCTTGACTTAAAGCGTTATCTCTAATTATTGCTCCTGGGTGTCCTTTTGCAATGTCTGCAGCATGAGCAGCAATTTTATATGCTATAACTCCATCTTTCACATCATTTTTATCAGGTAACCCCAAATGTTCTTTAGGGGTTACATAACAAAGCATAGCAGTACCATACCAACCAATTATTGCTGCACCAATTGCACTGGTTATATGATCATATGCTGGTGCTATATCAGTTGTTAGTGGTCCCAAAGTATAAAACGGCGCTTCATTACATATTTTTAATTGTTTTGTGACATTTTCTTTAATCAAATGTAGCGGAACATGCCCCGGACCTTCAATCATAACTTGGCAATTCATTTTATAAGCAATTTTGTTTAATTCACCTAAGGTTTCAAGTTCAGCAAATTGAGCTTTATCATTTGCATCTGCAATTGAACCTGGTCTTAAACCATCACCTAATGAAAATGAAACATCATAACTTCTCATTATTTCACAAATTTCTTTAAATTTTGTATATAAAAAATTTTCTTTATGATGTGCTAAACACCATTTAGCCATTATAGACCCACCTCTAGAAACAATCCCAGTAGTTCTATTTGCAGTTAATTGGATATATTTTAATCTTACTCCGGCGTGAATTGTAAAATAATCTACACCTTGTTCAGCTTGCTCAATTAAAGTATCTCTATAAATTTCCCAAGTTAAATTTTCAGGCTTGTCTACTTTTTCTAATGCTTGATATATCGGAACAGTTCCAACTGGTACCGGACAATTTCTAATTATATATTCACGAATATTATGTATATTTTTTCCAGTAGAAAGATCCATAATAGTATCAGCTCCCCATCTAATAGCCCAAACCATTTTTTCAACTTCTTGACTAGAATCTGATGTGATAGAAGAATTACCAATATTTGCATTTATTTTTACATAAAAGTTTCTTCCAATAATCATAGGTTCTAGTTCAGTGTGATTAATATTTGCTGGAATAATAGCCCTACCTCTTGCAATTTCTTTCATAACAAATTCAGGAGTTATTTTTTGTGGAAAATTTTTATTATTACTTTTATTTTTTCTTTGTTCATTTTCACGTAATGCAACATATTCCATTTCAGGTGTAATAATATTTTTTTTTTGCATAATAAAGTTGAGTAATTGAATTTTTTTTTTTTGATTTAAAAATATTTATTTCTATTTTAAAAATTTTTAGAATTTTTTGATTTTTATTCATAAACCCATTGTCTTTTGACGTTACTTTTCTTCCTCTGTATTTAATGATTGATTTATTACTATTAATCCATTTCTTTCGAATTTTTTCTAGTCCAGAATTAATATTGATTGATTTACTTTCTTTGATTTCAGTATAAATTCCAGAACTATCGTACACGTAAATTTCATTGGGTTTAGCTTCTTTATTTAAATTTATTTTTCTTATAGGTATTCTTAAATTTGAAAAAATTTTTCCTTTAAGATAAATTTTTTCAGATGATGGAAATGGTCCTATTGTAATATTTTTTTTCATTTAAAATTTATTACTTTATATTTACATATTTAAGTAAAGATTTTAGAAATTAATTAAGTAGTAATAATTTATAATGTTATTATAACATATAAAATATGAATCAAAAAAAAATTTTTCTTCCAACAGGTTTTAGAGATATATTAACAAATGAATCAAATTTACAATTTGAAAATGGAAGAAAATTAATTAAAAATTTTAATTTATGGGGTTATATTTTTATTGAACCGCCTATTATTGAGTTTGAATCAACACTTGTAGATAAAAAAAATAAACATTCAAATAATAAAATCTTATCTTTTTTAGATCCACTTACAAAGAAAAAGATATCCTTAAGGTCTGATATAACTACACAATTAGCTAGAATAGCTTATGATAGACTATTTGAATTTCCAAAACCTCTTAGACTATATTATCTTGGCGATGTTTTTAGAGCAGATAAACCAAAATTATCATCTGATAGGCAATTTAAACAAGCTGGAATTGAAATTATTGGTTCAGATAATTTAATTGCTGATGTTGAAGTAATTACTTTAAGTTTAGATTCTTTAAAAAAAATTAATTTTAAAAAAATAAGTATAGATTTAAATTGTTCAATAATTTTAGAAAAGATATTTGATGATAATAAAATTTCACAAAGTAAAAGAGAAATTATAAGAAAATTAGTTGAACGAAAAAATATTAAAGAAATTTCTAAATATAATAAAAAATTATTCAAACTATTAAAAACAATTATAGATACAACGGGATCTTTAAAAAAGAATATAAAAAAAATAAAAAAATTAAAATTAGGAAAAGAAGCAAATTTAATTTTAAAAGATTTTTTATATGTTGCTTCATTTTTAACAAAAAAAAATTATGATGAATATAAAATTTCTGTCGATTTATTGGATCATCGAGGATTTGAATATTACTCTGGAATTACTTTTAGTATATTTTGTTTAAATTCTAGTAAAGAGGTTTGCAGAGGAGGTAGGTATATGACTAAAAAAAATGATTCTGCTGTGGGCTCAACTTTTTTTCTTAATCAGTTTACTGAATTAAAAAATACTAAAATTAATAGTAAAAAAATTTTAATTTCTAAAGATAGTCTTTTTAATAAAAAATTATTAAAATTAAGAAAAGAAGGTTGGATAACAATTCAAAATTTTGATGGTAAAAATAATTATCAATTAGCAAAATTGCATAATTGTAAATTTATTTTTCAAAATAATGAAGTTAAAAAAATATAATGAAAAATCTTACAATAATTGGCGCTCAATGGGGTGATGAAGGAAAAGGTAAGATTGTTGATTATTTATCTAATAATTATGATGTTGTGTTAAGATTCCAAGGCGGACATAACGCAGGCCATACAATTATTGTTGATAATAAGAAGTTTATTTTAAGTATTTTACCTTCTGGTTTAATTAGAAATAAATTGTGTATTATTGGAAGTAATGTTGTAATTGATCCAATACATTTTGTAAATGAAATAAAATTATTAAAAAAGAAAAAAATTAATATATCAAATTCTAATTTAAAAATTGCTAATAATGCATCAATTCTTTTACCATTTCATTCAATTATAGATAAAATTAGAGAAAAAAATCTATCTAAAAAAAAAATTGGAACAACCGGTAGAGGTATAGGCCCCTGTTATGAAGATAAAGTGGCTAGAAGAGGTTTAAAAATTTATGATTTAGAAGATTTGAAAGCTCTAAAATTTAGATTAAAAAATTTGATTAATTTTCATAATATGTTTCTTAAAAATTCCTCAATAAAGAAAAAAATTTCTTTTAATGAAAATTTTACTTTATTAAAATCATTAAGAAAAAAAATATTATCTTATTCTGTTGATGTTAGTGAATTTGTTAATAGCAAAAACTTTTCAAAAAAAAAATTATTGTTTGAAGGTGCTCAGGGATTAATGTTAGATATTGACCATGGAACTTATCCATATGTAACCTCTAGCAATACATTGCCCGCCGTTGCTCCTTTGAGTTTGGGTTTAAAACCGTCAAAAATTGGACATATTCTTGGTATTGTTAAAGCTTATACCACAAGAGTTGGTGAGGGACCATTTCCAAGTGAAATTAAAAATAATTTAGGGTTAAAAATAGCAAAAATAGGGCGTGAATTTGGTAGTGTTACAGGAAGACCTAGAAGATGTGGATGGTTTGATGCTGTTCAATGTAAAAAAGCAATAAATATTTCAGGAATTGAT
The DNA here is from genome assembly GCA_964405695.1 of uncultured Alphaproteobacteria bacterium. Taxonomy (GTDB): domain Bacteria; phylum Pseudomonadota; class Alphaproteobacteria; genus CAYOOR01. The sequence goes on along the minus strand of CAYOOR010000076.1, from coordinate 9,672 downwards.
TCCTTAGCTTTAACAAAAATTGATGTTCTAGATAATTTAAAAAAAATTAAAATTTGTAATAAATATAAATTAAAAAATAAAATCTTAGATCAAATGCCAACTTCAAATAATGATTTAAAAAGAGTTAAACCTCAGTATTTAACTTTGGATGGTTGGAATGAAGATACCTCTAAAATAAAAAAATTGAAATTTCTTCCTTTAAAAGCTAGAAGATTTATTAGTACTATAGAAAAATTACTTGGAGTTCCAATAACTTTTCTTTCTAATGGCCCAGATAGATCTAATATTATTAAATTAAAAAAGTTTTTTTAGTTTATATAATTTACCGCTTCTTTTTTTTCTAAATTTTGTTTAATTAATAAATTTTTAACGGATTTTTTTAGCTTTTCCATTGCTCTGACTTCTATTTGCCTGACTCTTTCTCTTGAGATTTTGTAATGATTACTTAAATCTTCTAAAGTTTTAGGTTTATCTTTTAATCTTCTTTCAATCATAATATATTTTTCTCTAGGACTTAAAACATTTATAGCCTTAGAAAGTAAACTCTTCCTCTGAGTCAATTCTTGCGAATTTGATATTGTATATTCTTGGGTTGGTGTTCCATCAACTAACCAATCTTGCCATTCTCCTTCACCATCTTCTCTTAGTGGTGCGTTTAAAGAATGATCAGGCCCAGATAATCTTCTATTCATTTCAGTTACCTCTTTTTTAGTTACATTTAAAGTTTTTGCTATTTTATTTACATTATCTGGCAACATATCACCTTCTTCATAAGCTCTTAAACTTGATTTTACTTTTCTTAAATTGAAAAATAATTTTTTTTGAGCTGCAGTTGTACCCATTTTTACAAGTGACCAACTATGCAAAATATATTCTTGTATTGAAGCTCTAATCCACCACATAGCATATGTTGCTAATCTAAAACCTTTTTTATAATCAAATCTTTTTATTGATTCTAGCATTCCAATATTTCCTTCAGAAATCAATTCATTGATAGGTAAACCATATCCTTTATAACCCATTGCTATTTTTGCAACTAATCTTAAGTGACTAGTAACTAATATATGTGCTGATTTTAAATCTTGTTTTTTAGCCCATTTCATAGCCAAATCTCTTTCATATTTAGGTTCTAGCAAGGGATATTTCCTAATTTCTTGCAAATATCTATTTAGACCGTTTTCTGAAGTGATTCTTGGAAGACTTTTTATTATTGCTGTCATTTTATATATCTAAAAAAACATAATAGAATCTGTTATTTAATACATGATTCTAATTAATAATATTTATTTTTTCACTTATCCACAGTTTCGCATAATTATATACGTAATGCAAGTATTTATATTAAATTTAATTTTTCAATTAAATTGCTGATATCACTAGGTAATTTAGACATTAGTTTAATTTTTTTATTTTTTATGGGATGAATGAAGCTTAAAAAATAGGCTTGTAAAGCTTGTCTTTTAAATGTAATTACATCGTTTATTAAGGTTTTATCCACATTTTTAAATAATTTTGTTTTAATTTTTCCATATTTTTTATCACCAATAATCGAGTTTCCACAACTAGATAAATGAACTCTAATTTGATGTGTTCTTCCAGTTAATAATTTACATTCAATTAATGATGCAATAGTAGAAAAGTTTTTTTTAACTTTGAATTTTGTTATTGCTTTTTTACCTTTATCAGTGAAAACAGAGAATTTTTGTCTATTTTTTGGGTTTCTTCCTATATTTCTATTTATAATTCCTGAAGTTTTATTGAGCAATCCCCATACAACAGCCAAATATAGTCTATTTATTTCTCTTTTTTTAAATTTTTCTTGCAAAAGTTTATGAATTGTATTGTTTTTTGCAATTATCATTAGCCCACTCGTATCTTTATCTAACCTATGAACAATGCCAGGTCTATCATTTCCTGATAAATTCGATAAATTATTTTTATATTCTTTCTTTAAAAAATTTACTAAGGTTATTTTTTCTTTACCTGCACCTGCATAAACAGTTAAATTGTGTGGTTTATTTATAATAATTAAGTCTTTATCTTCATGCAAAATTTTTATATTTTTATAACACATTATAAAAAATTATATGAAATATTTAAAAATAGTAATAATTATTATGGGTTTAATGATTTTTTTTGGTACAGCCACTATTATTTATATTGTATTTGAAAGATTATACTCAAATGAAAAAAATTTCATTTTTAATGATACAACTATAAAAAATTTAGAAATAGATAAAAACAGTGAAATAATAAATTCTAATATTTCGGATGACAAATTAATATTAACTACTAGATTAAACGATAATTATAGAATAATAATTTTTGATTTAAAAAGCGGTAAACAATTATATTTTTTTGAAATTAAATAGTAAAAAAATGAAATATTTAAATATTTTTCTCTTTTCTTTTTTTATTTTTATTTTAAATGGTTGTTCCATGTCTATACAGAATATAATTGATGCCTTAAATTATTCAAAAACAGGTGCTGATGTATTATCCTATGCAACTACTGACAAAACTACAACTGATCATACATTATCATATATGTTTAAAATGGATTGTTCTCTTGCAAGAACATTAAAACTTAAAGCTATTTGTCAAGAAATTAATAAAAAAAATATTTCACAGATTCAAATTAAAAATAATTATAAAATTAAAGAAAAAAAAATTTATAAAAAAAAAATAACAAAGAAAAAATTAATTGTTCCCTCAATGGCTTATTGATAATAATTTTTATTTAAAAAAATGATTTCTATATTTAATTTAACAAAAAAATTTGATCAATTTACAGCTGTAAATAATTTATCTATGAATGTTAATAAAGGAGAAGTTCTTGGCTTTTTAGGACCAAATGGCGCAGGAAAATCTACTACAATGAAAATGATTACAGGTTTTATTAAACCAACGGATGGCATTATTAAAGTTAAAAATATGAATGTAGAAATTGAACCAATAGAATGTAAAAAGGTTATAGGTTATTTACCAGAAGGAGCCCCACTTTATGGAGATATGACTCCAAAGAATATGTTAAAATTTGTTTCTCAGATTAGAGGAATAAAGAAAAAAGATTTTAAAGAAGCTTTTGATAAAGTTGTTGTTAAAACCGAAATTTCTGATGTTATTAATCAACCTATAGATACATTATCAAAAGGTTATAAAAGAAGAGTTGGTTTAGCTCAGGCGTTAATTCATGATCCTGAAATTCTAATATTAGATGAACCAACTGATGGGCTTGATCCAAATCAGAAGCATCATGTTAGAAGTTTAATTAATGAAATGGGTAAAAAAAAAGCGATAATTATTTCAACACATATTTTAGAAGAGGTAGATGCGGTTTGTACAAGAGCATGCATAATTGCAAAAGGAAAAAAATTAGTAGACAAAAAACCTAAAGAACTTAAAAAATTTTTTAAAAATAAAAATTTAGATAATATTTTTAGACAAATTACTTTAAATAAATAACTAATGAATGTTTTATTAAATATTGTTAAAAGAGAATTGGCAAGTTATTTTTCAACTCCACTCGCATATGTTTTTATTGTAATTTTTTTAACTCTTATTGGTTCTTTTACTTTTTATCTGGGAAATTTTTTTGTTAGAGGCCAAGCAGATTTAAACGCTTTTTTTGCTTTTCATCCTTGGGTTTATATATTATTAATTCCTGCTGTTACTATGAGACTTTGGGCAGAGGAAAGAAAGTCGGGAACGATTGAATTATTAATGACACTTCCTTTAACAACAAGCCAATCTGTAATTGGTAAATTTTTTGCTGCTTGGATTTTTATTTTCATTGCTTTATTTTTAACTTTTCCAATTTGGATAACTGTAAATTATTTAGGTGATCCAGATAACGGTGTAATTTTGGCTGGATATGTAGGAAGTCTTTTTATGGCTGGCGCATATCTATCTATAGGTTCATGTATTTCTTCAATTACAAAAAATCAGGTTATAGCCTTTGTAATTGCAGCTACGATTTGTTTTATTTTTACAATGAGTGGTGTTGATCTTGTTTTAAATTTTTTTAAAATTTGGGCTCCTGAATTTTTAGTTTCTACTATTTCTTCAATGAGTTTTCTTACTCATTTTGAATCTATAACTAAAGGTGTTATTGAAATAAGGGATTTCTTCTTTTATTTAAGTGTAATTATTTTTTGGTTATTTTTAAATATTGTTATTATTGAATTTAAAAAATTTAATTAAAAAAAATGTTAAAAAAAATTATTTCAAATAAAAACAAACTTCCTTTTATTTTTATACTTGCAATTATTTCATTAATTTCTTTTAACGTTTTAAATAAAAATTTTTTTAAGAATATCAGGTTTGATTTAACAAAAGATAAAGTTTATACATTATCTGAAGGAACTAAATCTATTATTCAATCTATTAAAGAACCATTAAATTTTAAATTATTTTATACAAAGGAGATAGGAGATGTTAATCCTATTTATCAAAATTATTATGATAGGGTCAAAGAGATACTTGAACAATATGTTTTATTATCTGGAAATAAAATTAAATTAGAAATTTATAATCCTAAACCATTTTCCGATGAAGAGGATAAAGCAGTGGAATATGGTTTACAAGGGGCAGAAATTATGTCCGGAGTTTATGGATATTTTGGTTTAATTGCTACTAATAGTACTGACGATGAAGAAAAAATTATTTTTTTTCAACCTGATAGAAGTTCATTTTTAGAATATGATTTAAGTAAGATTATATCTAATTTAGCTAATCCAAATAGAAGGGTAATTGGTTTGTATACTGATTTACCAATGTTAGGAACTTTTAATCCTTTAGCTAAATCTCAAGATGCTGCATCTGCTCCACCGTGGGCAGTTTATAATCAAATTAAAGAATTTTTTGAAGTTAGAAGAATACATGAAAAAACTAGAAAAATACCTGAAGATCTTAATTTATTGATGTTAGTACATCCAAAAAAAATTCCTGAAAGAACTATATATATGATTGATCAATTTGTTTTAAGAGGTGGAAAGCTTCTTGTTTTTCTTGATCCAAATTCAGAGGCTGATAGTTTTCAACCAAATAATCAAAAAGAAAATATTGTAAGTTCAAATTTAAGTTCTTTATTAGTGAAATGGGGGGTTGAATTAGTTAATAAAAAAGTTGTAGGTGATTTATTATCTGCAAGAAGAGTAGCTATTGGTCAATCTGATCAACCATCAGTGACTGATTATTTAGCATGGTTAGATATAAAAAAAGATCATATGGATGAAGAACATCAAATTACATCAAAAGTTCAAAGATTAACTTTTGCTACTGCAGGACTTCTTAAAGAAAATGGTAAAAATAATAATATTAATTTTAAGAGATTAGTTTGGACTACTACTCAATCAATGCAAATTGACTCATCAGAAGTTATTGCTCCAGATCCAACAACTTTATTAAGAAATTTCAAACCTTCAAACGAGGAGTATACACTTGTTGCCGAAATAAAAGGGAGTTTTGAATCAAATTTTGGTGATAGTCCTTTAATTACTAATAAAGAAAATGAGTTTGATAAAGAAAAACATTTATCGGAATCATCAAAACCTTCTACTATTATTATTGTGTCCGATGCTGATATGTTATATGACGAGTATTGGTTAAAATATGAACAAACTGGTAATGTAACTCCTATTGCTAACAATGCTGATTTTACTGTAAATGCATTAGAATATCTTAATGGAACTGAAGATTTAATAGGATTAAGAGGAAAGGGGATGTCATCTTTACCTTTTACAAAAGTTGAAAAAATTCAAAAAGAAGCAGAACAAAAATTTAGAGCTAAAGAACAACAACTTTTAGAAAGATTAAACAATTATCAAAGTAAATTAGAGAATATTCAAAGTGGATCTGATGAAGAAGACAATAAAACCTTATTAACTGAAGAAGAAAATTTAGAAATAGAAAAATTTAGAGAAGAAATGGTTTATGTTAGATCTGAATTAAGAAAAGTACAAAACGCCTTAAGAAAAGATATAGAAAAATTAGATAGTATTTTAAAGTTTTTTAATATATTTTTTGTACCAATTTTGTTAATTATAATTTCTTTGATTATTAGTTTTATTGAAAGAAAAAAAAGACATGAAAAACACATAGTTAAAGAAACTAATTAAAAAATAGTAATATGAATAACACATCATTTATAAAATTAGTCATTGTATCAATAATTTTGTTTCTTTTAGCTTTTGTATCATTTCTTATACAACCAAAATATGAAACATCTATAAAAAGTGGGGAAATAGTTTTTTCAGCACTTAAAGATAAATTAAATAATATTAATGAGATTAATATTGATAATAATCAAAGAAAAATTTCAATTATTAAAAAAAATGATATTTGGTTAATGAAATCTAAATCAAATTACAAAGTAAGAAGTGAAGTAGTAAGAAAAAATTTAATACAAATGTCTGAATTGAGATTTCAAGAAATTAAAACTAGTGAAGAATCATTGTATTCAAGATTAAATTTAGACTTTCCTAATAATGAGGAAAATAATTCTAAATTTATTTCTATTGTTTCTGATGATGAAACATTGATTGAATTTATTTTAGGCAAAAGAAAAAAAAATGGCGTTTATATAAAAAAAAAAGATGATAAACAAACATGGTTAACAAAAGGAAATTTAGATATGTCATCTTTTGAAAAAGATTGGCTAGAAACTAATATTTTTAATTTAGAATATAAATTAATTAATAATATTTCTATAAGTCATTTAATTAAAAAAGATTCTTTTAGTTTAACTAAAGATAAAAATAATGAAAATTTATTAATTAATGATCTTAATAAAGATCAATTACCAAAAAGTGATTTAATAGGTAATTTTTTAGGTTATTTTTTTACAAATTTATCATTCGATGATGTTCAAAAAAGAATAAAAAATGTTGAAGAAAATATAATTTCAAGAGTTATTTTTAAATTGCAGAATGATATTAATATTGAAGCTTTGTTTTTTAATATTGAAAAAAATATATGGGTGAATTTTCAAGTAGATGAATATTCATTAAAAAAATTATTTAGTGATAAATTAATGTTTGTTAAAAATATAAATGATTGGTCATTTAAATTACCTTCAACTAAATACAGCATAACTGAAACTAAATTAGAGGACTTGCTTGTTGAGGACTAAAATAATTTGCTATATTTATTAATGTTTGAGAAAAATCAAAACCAAGTTCCATTTTATTTAAACTAATTAATGAATTTTCAAAATCACCACATATTGCTTGAGCATTAGCAATTTTACCAAGTAGCTTTGTATCAACAATTTTACCGCCGTGATTAATTAATTTTGTAGCTAATTCTTTTGCACCTTTTTTATCTTTTTTGGCCTGTATAATTAATACGTCAGATACTGCTTCTTTATAAAATCTATCACTTTCAATAGCTCCAATTAACTCATAAGATTTATCAAAATTATTTGCCAGAGCATATGTCTTTGATAATGAAGAAAATATCCTTCCTTTTGTTGAGAAACCTGGTAATCCCGAAAATTCATAATTTCCAACTATTAAATCAGGAGCCATTTCTTTTGATTTATTTAAATATTGATCCATTTTTTTAAAATTTTTATTTTTAGCTAATTCTTTTCCTATAAATGCAAATGCCATTGCTTTCTCATATTTAGTTTTGATTAATTTGACTAATTCATTTGCTTGCTCAATATTATTTATTTTTGCAAAAGCATGAACTAATTCTAGGACTAATCTTTCATCTGGGTTTTCAGGCATATTTTTTTTTGCTTCTATAAGTGTCAAATTACTATTTTTTTTTAGTTGAATCTTATTTTCAAATAAAGCAATATTTATTAATTCTCTTACAATCCAAAATTCTTGATCTTTCAATTTTGCAGTATCTTTAGCTTTGTCTAAAAATTGGCTCATTTTATTTTTGTTTTCTAGCTCATAGTATACTTTAGCTATTGATAAATAAGTATTTGATTTTTCTGCATATTTTATAGCATCATTTAAATCTTTTTTAACATAATCAATTTTATTTAATAACAAATTAGCATGTATAATTTCAACAAGAGCAATTGCTTTATTATCATTATTTGTTATTTCATCATTTATTATTTTGTAAATAGTATTTTGTATTTCTTTTATTTCATTTTTTTTTCCTAAATCGTTAAGCATTTTATAAATATGTGAAAGATGTTTAATTTTTTTTGGTAAATCAGAGAAAATTTGTTTTGTATAGTCTTCTGATTTTTTTAAATTCATAAAAGCTTTTTCATTATCCTTTAAATTAATTCTTATATTAGCAATTTGGTTTTCTAGTCTAGCTTTTGTTCTTGTATCTCCAATTTGTGATATTGATAATTCTGTAGCTTTTAGTAAATGATTAATTGTATTAGTAATATTTGAATTTTTGAATTCAACATTAGCTAAATTCATTTCTTTTTTAATATTATTTATTTCCAGATCTCTCTTTTTTTTATTTTGTTCTTTCAATGCAACGATAGTTAAATTTGCTATTTCATTTTCAATTTTTTTTATTATTTTTTCTTTTCTATGAATTTTTGCAATTTTAGTTTTTTTATACTTTTTTTGAATTTTTTTGTAATTATTAAGTATTTTATTATACATAACTAATTTTTTTGATGGATCTGTTTCGATTTGTGATTTATCGATTATAACTTTATTTTCTTGATTTAATTTATTAGCCTCAAAATTATAAAATTCTTCACATGATGTGAGAAAAAGAAAAAAAAATATTGAATTAATTAATAGTATATTTCTTAACATTTAATTATAATAATAATGTAGTTTTTTAGTTTATGAAAAAAATAATTTATTTAAATATCTTTTTTTTAATCGTATTGTTAATGCCTATTAATGGTTTTTCTAAGAGTATTCCTAATTTAATTGGTAAATGGCAGGGTGAAAATATTAAATCCTCTTTAAAAAAAGGTTTTATAAGAAGTCATAATATCGTTGAAATTACAGAGCAAAAAAATCGTTTATTCAAAGGATATGTAATTCATAAAGGAGGAAAAGAAGAATTTGTTGGAGTTATTAAGTCAGATCGTAAAAACTTTTTTTGGGCAGATAGCAGTGATGATGATGGTAAAGTTATAGGAACAATTCTTAAAAAAAATAAAATAGAAACTTGTTATTTAGATAGTGGTAGGGATGCTATTGCAGGATGTTCAATTTTAATAAGAAATAAATAATATTAAAGAATCTATTTTTCTCTTATTTTAGTTAAAATTCGATTAGTTGCTTTAAGAAGGTTTTCCTTTATTTTTATTTCAGATGTAGAATGGCCACTTGATTCAACTATTTTTAATTCACATTTCTTCATTTTTTTTGATAATAAAAATGCTGATTTAGGGGGACATATAAGATCATATCTTCCCTGGATAATAATCGTTGGGATATTTTTTATTTTGTTAGCTTTCTTTAATATTTCGTTTTCCTTTAAGAAAAAATTTTTTTTTGTGTAATGCCATTCTAAAAAAGGACTATTTGGCACACTTTTTTTTTTGTCTTGATTATTAATAAAATTCAAATTAATTTTTTTAGGATTTAAAATAGATAAAGTTCTTTCATATTTTTCCCATATTATCGCTTCCTATCTCTTTTTTTTTTTTTTTTTACCATCAAGCATATTCCCTATTTCATGAAATGTTTTTTTTATTGGTTTTTTGTTTATTTTCATATTTAT
>CAYOOR010000075.1:0-16410 GCA_964405695.1 uncultured Alphaproteobacteria bacterium | reverse complement strand
TAAGGTTCAGGCTTATTATCGTATTCTGGGTTTCTTTTTAAGTAACTTCCAAAAGCATAACGTCTAACAACAAACTCAAGTGGCAACATATCACATTCTTCATGTAGCATTGTATTTGGTGATGTTAGTTCAATAAAAGATGTTGGTATATTATTTTTCTCAAGCATTTTAAAGACATTTGATGCTTGTATCGTTTTTTGTATTCCTATATCAGTAAGTTCTTCTTTTTTAGCGGCATCACCACCTGTTAAAAAATCTTTAGCAATCATATTAATTGTAAAAGGTTTATCACCTTTCTTAATTAATTTTGTTTTACCTTCAACTAAAGTAGTCATATTTGAATATTCTATATTATTTTTTTAAAACAAAAAAATATTTATATTTTATTTAAACTTTGAAAACTTTTGAGAAAATATAGTTAATTTTCTTTAAATAGTTCTTTTCATTAAAAAGTTTTTTAAGTTCAGAATCACTTATTACACCATTAATTCTTTTATCATTTTTTATTACATCTAAAAAATTTTTTTTTGTTTTCCAAACGATCATAGCATTTTTTTGTACAATATCATAAGCCACTTGTCTATCTATGCCCTTTTTTTCAATAAGTTCTAGTAATAAAGCTTGTGAAAAAACAAGACCGTTTAATAAATTTAGATTTTTTTTCATATTATCTGGGTAAACTTTTAAATTTGAAATTAAATTATCAAGCCTATTAATTGCAAAATTAAGTCCAATTGTTACATCTGGCGCTAAAATTCTTTCAACAGATGAATGAGATATATCTCTTTCATGCCAAAGAGCAATATTTTCAAGCATTGGTATTACAGCAGATCTAATATATCTGGAAAGACCAGTTAAATTTTCAGATAACACAGGATTTTTTTTGTGCGGCATGGCTGATGAGCCTTTTTGTGTTTTAGAAAAAAATTCTTCAGCTTCTCTAACTTCAGTTCTTTGTAAATGCCTTATTTCTATTGCTATTCTTTCAATTGAACTTGCTATAATTGCAAAAATTGAAAATAAATGTGCATGCCTATCTCTAGGTATTATCTGTGTTGATATTTTTTCTGTTTTTAAATTTAGTTTTTTTGCTACAAAATTTTCAATAGCTGGATCAATTGTTGCATAAGTTCCAACTGCACCTGATATTGCACAGATTGATATATCCTCTAAAGCTGTTTTTAATCTTTTAAGATTTCTATCCATTTCAGCATAAAAACTTGCTATTTTTAAACCAAATGTCGTTGGCTCTGCATGTATTCCATGAGTTCGACCAAGACAAATAGTATTTTTATATTTTTTAGCCTTTTTTTTTAAGGTTTTTAAAAAATTATTTAAATCAGATATGATTATTTCGGTAGCCTCTTTAAGTTGCACGGAGAATCCTGTATCAATAATGTCTGACGAAGTAATTCCTTGGTGTATATATCTAGAACTTTTACCAACTTTTTTTGAAACACTGTTTAAAAAAGCTATTACTTCATGCTGAGTTTTTTCATCTAATTTTTGTATATCTTTTACATCAATTTTTGATTTATTTTTAATAAGTACAAAATCTTTTTTTGGTATTTTATTGTTAATACAAAGTTTTTCACAAATAGCTATTTCTATTTTGAGCCAAATTTCATATCTGTTTTTGTCAGACCATATAGAAGACATTTTTTCATTGGAATATCTAGGTATCATAATTTTTTAATTAAATAAAATTAATATATTAATATGGTGGTTTTTCATAATTTTTTGGGGATAAAGTGAATATTTCACATCCATTTTCTGTAATACCAACTGTATGTTCAAATTGAGCAGACAATTTTCTATCTTTCGTTATAGCTGTCCATCCATCATTTAATATTTTTATTTCATTAGTTCCAGCATTAAGCATAGGTTCAATAGTAAATATCATACCTTTTTTTAATTTCACACCTTGCCCTTTCGAACCATAATGTAAAACACTAGGTGCTTCATGAAAACTTTTACCTATACCATGTCCACAAAAATCTTTTACAACTGAGAAATTATTTTTTTTAGCTTTATTTTCAATAACAAAACCTATGTCGCCAAGTGTTGATCCTGGTTTAATTTGTTTTATAGAATCTATCATACTCTCATATGTTATATTAATTAATTTCATTGCCTTTACACTAGTTTTATTTCCAACAATAAACATTCTGCTTGTATCACCATACCAACCATTTAATATTACGGTAACATCAATATTAATAATATCTCCATTATCTAAAATTTTGCTACTAGGAATCCCGTGGCAAACTACATGATTAACAGATGTGCAGATTGATTTAGGAAAACCATTATAGTTTAAGGGCGCCGGTATAGCATTATTGTTTATAATAAAATTATGGCATAATTGATCTAATTTTTCAGTTGTAACACCAGGTTTTACATATTTTGTAATAAAATCCAATGTTTGAGCAGCTAAAAGACCTGCTTTTCTCATACTTTTAAAATTAGCTGAATTATAAATATTTATTTTTTCTTTTTTTGGATTAGACTTAATTTCAAGATTTGTCATTTTTTTTTGATTATTAAAAATATATTCTAATGAAAAAAATAAAAAATCCAACAGCATGTATTATTATTATTGGAAATGAAATTTTATCAGGTAGAACTCTTGATACAAATAAAAATTATTTATGTAAAGAATTAACTGCTATTGGAATAGATGTTTTAGAAGCAAGAGTTGTTAAAGATGATGAAAAACAAATTATTTCTTCAGTAAATGAACTTAGAAAAAAATATAATTATGTATTTACAACAGGAGGTATTGGACCAACACATGATGATATTACTTCAAATTCAATTGCAAAAGCATTTAAAGTTAAATTAATTAAGAATAAAAAAGCCTTAAACATTTTAAAAAAATTTTATAATTTAAATAATTTGAATCAAGCGAGACAAAAAATGGCCTATTTGCCAAAAGGATCTGAATTATTATATAATCCAATTACGAAAGCTGCTGGTTTTAGAATTAAAAATGTTTATGTTATGGCTGGTATACCAGAAATAATGAAAGCTATGTTTTTAAATATTGTTAAGAAATTAAAACGCGGCTTACCTGAAGTTTCTAAAACTTTATTATTTAATTTACCTGAAAGTAGTATTGCTGAACATTTATCAAATATTCAAAATAATTATAAAGAGGTTGAAATTGGTAGCTATCCATTTATGAGTGGAAAAAAAAGAGGAGTGAATATAGTTTTAAGGAGTCAAAATAAAAAATTAATAAAAAAAGTAGAAAAAGAAATTCTTAAAAAAATTAAAAAAAATTAATTTTTTTATTTTTTGATAAATATGATAAAAGCCATCCTAGCAAAAACCAAATAGTAACAGCATTCCAATTTGAGAAAAAGTTTAAAGAAGGCATCATAGGTAAAAATTTAGGAATTAAAGATGTTAGTATCCCTAAAAAAATAATATTTTTTAATAAATTATCCTTATTTTGATTTATTTTTATAGCTATAATCATTAAAAAAAATATAAAAAATAAAAAGCCTGGTATGCCAGTTTCAGATAACCAAGTTAAATAAAGATTATGAGGATGGCTTGAGCATGTAGCTTGATAATATTTTTTTAATTCAATATTATAATGACCTTTCCATGGAGATACCCCATATCCAGAACCTTTATGGCCATCAGATAAGAATTCATCTTTTTCGCATGCAATTCTATAGTTTTTTAGACCAATACCAAAAATTGGATTAGATAAAGACATTTTAAATGCTGTTGATGATAAAGAACCATACGCAGATTCCGAATAATTTGAAATTTCATTTAAAGTTTTATCAATTAAAGAGTTTTTTATTTTAGTTTTTAGAAAAGGATTTGAGTTATAAAAAATACACAACGAAAAAAATAATATTATTAAAGAATAAATAAATATTTTAATTTTTTTTCTAAAAAATAAAAAAAATAATATTAATAAAGAAGTAATTATTGTTGAAAGTATTGAACCTCTATGCCCACTTATATAAATTAAAAAAAAATTTAAAATTATAAAAATAAGAAAAAAAACAAATAAATAATTTTTTTTCTTATTATAGAAATAATTGATTAATCCAAGAAAAGTTGGAAATAAAAAATATGATAAATAAAGTCCTGATTTTGGAGCATCTTTAAATGGACCTGATATACGATTTCCTCCACCACTAAAAAGATCTTTATTAAAAAAACTTTCAAGAAATCTACTGTATAATGAATAATTGGTGAAATATTCAATAAGCATTTCAATATTTACATAAATAATTGCTAAAAAAGTGCAAATAACTAATTTTTTTTCAAATTTTTTTTGACTAAAGAATAGAAATTGTAAAGAAGCTGCAAAAATAATAAATCTTATCCAGCTTATAGATCTCGACAAAGCTAATTCTTGATTGTATGCAAAAAAACTGGAAATTATTAACCAAAAATATATTAAAAAACAAATTTTTATCCATTGTTCATTTAACCATGACCAATTATTATCTTTTAATGATTTATAAATGAAGAACGTTGCAGTTATTACAACAATAATATCTGCTATTGAATTACTAAAAATAAGAATGAAAGGAATTAGGCATATGAAAAATGAAATGAATTTTAACAAAAAAAGATCAACAGTATTTTTCATATTTTATTTATTTTCTATAAAATTTTTAGTTACAAAAGGTTTAATATAGTTTAAAAATAATTTTGATCTTTTTAAATTGTCTTTTAATCTTTGTTCTATCACTGTAGCACTTCTATCAGTAAAAAAACTTTTTAGAGTTCTAAAGATTCTTTTTGGTCTTGTTAAATATGATATTAAATATGAAATAATTAGTCCAATTATTCTATAAAAATATAACTCATATCTGCCTATGTATTGATTATAGGAAACATCAGGAGGAGTTAACTTACCAGTTGATAAGGTTGCTAACGAATTAAAATAATTATCATTTAATTTAATTTCTTTTTTTTTAACTAACATATCAAATAACTCAGTACCTGGATATGCTTGAAAAGGATATGTTGGAGATTCTTCTACTCCCATAAACATAAATTTAATTTGTTGAAGAAGAGTTTTATATAATTCAATTCTTTTTTCATGAGGGAAACCTATAATTAAATTTGTTCTTACAGACACATTATTCTTAATTGCATATTTAATAGATTCTTCCATTTTATTTAGTTTAATTTTTTTTTTTATTAATTTAAGTGTTTCAGGCGATCCACTTTCAGGCGCATAAACCAAATATTTTAATTTTGCTTTTGTCATTGCTTTTACAGCTTCTAAATCTAAAGCCTCACTTCTTGTACCAGATGGGAGACTCCATTCAATATCAATTTTATTTTTTTTTAAACTTTTACAAAATTCAATTATCCAATCTTTTTTTACAATTGCTGTTAAATCATAAAATTGTAAACCTGTAATTTTATATTTTTTTATGTAATATTTGATTTCTTTAATTACATCTTCAACGGGCCTAATATAATATCTTCGGCCATACATGAGAGGGTTTGAACAAAATGTACATTCGTAAGGACAACCTCGAGAAGCTAAAAAAGGCATATTTCGTCCTGAACCAGCGCCAAAACTTATTGCATTATCTAGATATGGTTCTATAGGAAAGATTTTCCAATCTGGCCATGGAATTTTATCAACTTCTTTAATTCTTTCTCTATGTTGGTTTTTAATAAATTTATTTTTTTTAAGATAAGCTAATCCATTTATATTATTTATATTTTCTTTATTTAATAATTTTTTTGTTATTTCTTTCCAAGTTTCTTCTCCCTCTCCTAAGCATATATAATCAATTTCTTTACAATCTTTTAGACTGTACTCAGGCAATGCAGTTACATGCTCACCGCCTGCAATTATTTTTGATTTAGGAAATTTTTTTTTTAATTTTTTTAAGCAATTCTTTATATAAGTCCATTCATGAGTAAACATTGCGCTTATACCAAAAACTTGTGTTTGTGGATTTATTAGTTTTAGAATTTCATCAATTTCAATGCCTATTCCTTGTAAATTTCCATTAGGAATTTTAAATATATTATTTAAATTTTTTCCAGTAGCATCTATACCTTCAACTTTTACACCTATAGATTTACAAGAGCTTGCAATATAGGCTAAGCCAATAGGGGGTGTAGGTTCATTATTAACACTCCCATTAGGAGCAACAAGAGCAAATCTAATTAAAGTTATTATCATTATAAAATTTTATATTTATTACTTTTTTTTATACTATTACCTATGGTTAATTTAATTCAATATGACAGAAAAAGTAGAATTTTTAAATACTTAAATCTTTTATTATTATTAGTTTTTTCTTGGGTAGTATTGCAAAATACATTATATTTTTTTGAAAAAATTATTTTTGGAAATCATGAAAATTTTTATGATCTAAAATTAATTTATAATTCATTAATCGATACATTAAATAAAGAAAATACATATAAAATTTATCCACCGTATTTCGATCAACCTACTACTTCAATACCTCCATATATATTAATTTTAATAAAAAATTTAGGAAATTTTACTTATCAAAATTTTATAAAAATATTTATTTTTTTTGAGATAGTCGCAATTATTTTTTTATTTTTTTATTCTTATAAATTATTTTCTTTAGAAAAAATAAAATTTTTATATCCTTTTTTTTATTTTTTTAGTTTTAATTTCTCGTTAGGTTTAGCTGGAACTATAGTAGGTAATATAGCAGTACTTTTGTATAGTATTATAGGAATTAGTTTGATTTTTCTTTATAAAGAAAAAATATTTTTCTTTTCTTTATTAATTTTTATCGTAAGTTGTTTCAAATTTTATTTATTAATTTTTTATTTTTTACCTTTAGTACTATATGGTTTTAAAACATTAAAATATTTAATTCCATTTGTATTTTCAATTTTTATAATTAATTACCTTTTTTATATAAAAGACCCAATTTTATATTTATCTTGGGTAGAGTTGATGCAGATACAAGTATCAAGAAGTCCAGATAATCCATGGGTTGGTAGTGATATTACTCAAGCATTCGCAGCTTTAATTAGAACATTTGGAAATTATTTTAATATATATTTATATCCAAGTACTTTTTTATCAAATTTTTTTTGGATAATTATTACTTCTGCGTCATTTGTTTCTTTTTATTTTATTTATGGAAATAAAAAATTAAATAGCGAAAGTAAATTAAATTTATTAAGTTTTGCATTAATATTAATTTTTTTATTTTATCCAAGAGTGCTTATTTATGATTTGTTTTTAGTTATTCCAGCTTATTACTATTTATCTTCTAAAATAATTTTCTCAGTGAATAAAAAAATAAATTCAATTATAAAATTTATTTTATTTTTTTTCTTTTTATGTGTTCAAGATACACATGCATGGCTTTGTTCATTATCTATGATTTTTTTCCTAATTATTTATTTAGAATTTAAGAATAAAAACCCTTTATTAATTAAATAATTATTTAAAAATTTTAATTTTTTTAAAGTTTAAATAATTTATATAAAAAAATATTAAAATAGATGTAAGGAATAACATGTATTTATCATGGATTATAAAAGTAAGAAAAATTATTAAATATTTTATAAAATTATCATTTTTTGAGAATATATCTTTGAAATTTAAATTAAATAATAAATAGTAAATACAAGGAATTAGAAGCAATCCTTCATAATCTTTTAAAACAGGGTAGCAAATAGTTATTAATAAAATTCCAATTACTGATATTTGTATTTTTGAAAAATTATTTTTATTAAAAAATAAAATAAAAAAAGTAGAAATAAAAAAAATAAAGCAAATAATGAACCAAGATATTTGGGTAAAATAATAATTTTTAATATTTGGAAAAAAAATACTTGGTAATTCGTTTAGTATTGAGTACATACCAAATCCACCACCATATAGTTCAAAAAATTTTTCTGAACGTATATAAGATAATTGATTAAAAAATTCTAAAAAAAGACTTTGATCAGAATAATAAGAAAATGCGTAAGTAGTAAAAATAGTTAAAAAAGATAAAAAAGTGTATTTATAAAAATTTTTCTTTTCTAAAAAAAATAAAAGAAAATAAAAAGCTAAATAAGTGATTTTAAATATGCACATTAAAGTTAAAATAATAAAAAAATATTTTGTATTTTTTCCAAAAATAGCTAAATACAAACTTATTCCTAAAATGGAATAAAAAAGTATAGATATGTTTCCTGTTAATAATCCGGTAAAATTTAATCCTCCAAAAGAAAATAAATATATTAAAATAAAAATTAATATATTTTTTTCTTTTAAAAATAATTTGTGTGAAAAAAATATTTTTAAAAAGAAAATTGGTAAAATTATGATTCCCCAAATAATAATTGAGTTAATTTCTGTAATTTTTGAAAATAATGAAAAGAAGTTTAAAGTTATCGGAGGATAAAAAAAATCTAAAGCATGAGGATAACTATTTAAACATTTTGATAATGCATTTGGAAAATAAGGACTAATTTTTTCTGAGAAAGTAATTGCCGCACATCTATATACAGAAAAATCTGCAAAAGGAATTCTATTTCCATAAATAACTTTTTCAAAAAAATTTAAAATTACATTTGCCGCAGAAATGAACAATGAAAAATAAACTAAAAAAACATATCTCTGATTTTTAAAAAAAGATGATATGTTATGATTAGTTTTATTTTTATTTTGCATAATTTAATTTATTTTTTAAAGATTCTTTTTTATTTTAATTATAACAAATTATTACGAGGACATCATAAAACTAAATAAAAAAATATTGATTATAATTGGTACAAGACCTGAATTAATTAAACAAATACCTGTTTATAATGAGTGTATAAAAAAAATTGGTAAGCAAAATGTTTTATTAATTAATTCTGGACAACATCAAAAATTTCTAAATTTATATATAAAAGAAAATAATGTAAAATTTGATTTAACATTAAGTAATATGCAATCAACAAGTTCTTTAAAATATAATTTAAAAAAATCAATTGATATTTTTTATAATCTTATAAAAAAAATAAATCCTAATATTGTATTAATACAAGGCGATACGACGACTGCCGCTGGTTGTGCATATGCAGGTAGCCTTCATGGTTCTATTATTGCACATAATGAAGCAGGATTAAGGACTTTTGATAATAAAAACCCTTTTCCAGAAGAATTAAATAGAAAATTAATTACGTCGGTTTCAGATATTCATTTTGCCCCAACATCTTTAAATCAAAAAAATTTAACAAATGAAGGAATTGATAAAAAAAAAATTTATGTAGTAGGCAATCCAGGTATTGATAGTTTTTTAAATGCATTAAAAAAACCATCACAGACTGCAAAAAAAATAATTAATATTGCAAATAAAGAAAATAAAAAAATAGTTTTTTTAACAGCTCATAGAAGAGAGTCAATCGGAAATAATTTTAGAACTTTATTTATAAATTTAGAAAAATTTTTTAAAAAAAATAAGGAATATTTATTAGTAACTTCGAAACATCCTAATAATTTTGCATTAAAATATATTAAAAAATATATAGAAAATTTAGATAATTCATTAATCACAAAACCATATGATTATTTTACTACTTGTAATATCATTAATAATTCAGATTTTGTTATAACTGACTCAGGAGGAATTCAAGAGGAATGTGCTACAATTGGTGTGCCAACGGTAGTTTGTAGAAGAATTACAGAAAGAATAGAAGCTGAAAAAATAGGTATAGCTAAAGTTTGGAGAAATAAAAAAAATTTCTTTAGTTTGTTGAATTGGGCAAAAAACAAGAAAATTAATAAATGGTCTAAAAAACCTTATGGAAAAGGAAATTCTGCAAAAAAAATATCAGAAATATTAATTAAATATATTTAATTTTTTAAAAAAATTAATTTTAAATAGTTAATAATAGTTTTGAATATTTTCATTTTACTTTCTGTTGGTTTTTTTTCATAATTTAAATTGATTGGTATCTCATCGAACTGAATATTTTTTTTTCTTAATTGAAGTAATATTTCAAGTTGTATTTCGAAGCCATTAGGTGGATTGTAATTTTTTTTTATTTGTTCAAAAAAATTTTTAATTGATAATTTATCGTACATTCTAAATCCACAAGTAAAATCTTTAATACCTTTGGTTTTATAACAAATATTAAAAACTATAAAAGCTATATCAGATAAAATTTTTCTAAAAAAAGGAACATTTTTTACTTGGCTATTTTTTTGATATCTTGAGGCAATAATTACTATATTTTTTTTGCCATTCATTTTTTTTTTCATTTGAAATATTTGTTTCGGATTATGAGTGTTATCACAATCCATAAGAACAAGTTTATCATTTGATTTACCATTTTTATTAAAAAAATTAATTAGAGCAAATATTCCTGTTCCTAATCCTTGATTTTTTTTATTATCAATAACAAAAATTTTTAAAGATTTTTTGAATTTTTTTGCATTATGAACAGTTTTATCTTTTGAACCATCATTAAAAATTATTATTTTTATATTTATTTTTTTATTTATTTCTATGATTGATTGTAATACTTTTTTAATAGCAATTTCTTCATTAAAAGCAGGTAGACCAATCCAGATATATTCTTTTTTTTTCATTGCAAGATTTTAAAGATAATTTAATTTAAACTCCTTTTTTTATTAAATAAAGTTTATTTTAATTGAGTTTTTCATTTATAATAATTATCATTATTGCCCTCCTGGCGGAATTGGTAGACGCACAGGACTTAAAATCCTGAGGATTGCAAAATCCGTCCCGGTTCAAGTCCGGGGGAGGGCACCATCTTTTTTAATTAAAATATATAGAGATAAAATTGTTAAACTTGCTATTAAGGGATAAGTTATTCCACTATCACCATTTAATAAAAATAATGATATGAAAAATAAATTAAGCATTAGTTTATAAAAATTATTATTTTCATCAAAATTATAAAATTTTTCTAATAGAAAGATCATTGGAGTTACACAAATTATTAATTCATAAATTTCTAACCTAGGAATACAAATTGTTATTAATAATATTGCGATAGCTAATTTTATTTTTTTAATACTTAAGTTTTTATTTTTAATCTTATTCAAAAAAAAATAACTAAACGAAATTATTAATATTAAAAAAAACAATGTAAATAATATTTCATATAATTCTCTTTTATCAGATATGAAAATATTTTTATTTTCTAAATAATTAAATATAGAAATAGCATAATTTAATGATCCAATACCAAATCCGCTGTAATAATCTTTAGCAACACTTGCTTTATAAACATTTTCAATCCAATTAAAGAATAATATTGAGTCATATAAATAATTTAAAATATAAAATGTTAATATTATTATACTTACAGTTATTATTTTCTTTATATTTTCTGATTTAGAAATTAATAGTGGGCAAATCAAAAAAATTGCAAAATAAAATTTGAAAAATGAAACTAAACAAATTATTAAATAAAAAATGTTTGTTTTATTATTTAAAATAAAATAAAAACTTATGCCAACAAGTATTTGTAATATGAAGCTTACGTTTCCAGTAAAAAAGCTATAGATAATAGTTTTATCTAGAGCAAATATTAAAATTAAAAAATAGAAAAAATAATTGATTTTTGTATCAAATATTTTTTTTTGAAAATTAATAAAAATAATCAATAAAGAAAATAAACCAAGTCCCCAAAATAATTTTGACCAAAAAAAATTTATTAATGATAATGGAATAAAAAAAAATAATGTTAAAGGCGGATAGTTATAAATAAATGGTTTTTTGCTTGGGCTACATTCAGTAATAATATTGTATGGATTATTTTTATTTATAAATGATTCAACTGAGCATTTGTAAACTTCAAAATCCCAGAAAATTTGTTCTGCTAACCCATTTAACGATAATTTAAAAAGTCCATACCAATGAATCGAATATTCATAAGATCTTATAAAAAAAATCAGACAAATTAAAAAAAAAAAGTGAATTAAAAATTTTTTTTTTTATCATTTATTATTTTTTTTTAGTTAATAATCTTCTTATAAAAAGTTCTAATAATTTTAATGCTCCATAAAATGCTTGTAATCTAGGTATTTTTGAATTTCCTTTAGTCCTATCATGAAACTGTATAGGTATTTCAATACATTTTAAACCAGACATATATATAAAGAAAATAAATTCAATTTGAGAGGAATATCCATCAGACCACAAAGTAGCCTTTTTTAAAACTTTTAAGCTTTTATTGCTGTAGGCTCGAAAAGAAGTAGTGAATTCTTTGAATGGGATTCGTAGTAAAAATTTACAGCTAATATTTGCTAAACGACTTACAAAATCTCTATAACCTTTGTAGTTCGATGTACCGCCATTCATATATCTTGACCCAGCAACAAAATCAAATTTTTTTATTTTTTTTATAAATGATGGTATTTCTTTTGGTTCATGAGATAAATCTGCATCCAGGGTTATAAAAACACTATAATTTTTTTTTAGTGCATAATTCATTCCATCTCTAATAGCTGATCCTATGCCAAGTTTTTTATTTCTTTTTATAATAAACAATCTTTTATATTTTTTTTGTAATTTAAAAATAATTTCAGCAGTACCATCTGGTGAATTATCATCAATTATAATTAAATCAATATTTTTTATTTTAAGTATTTGTTCGCAAAAATTTTTAATATTTTCAGATTCATTATATGTGGGAGAACAAACTAAAATTTTACTCATAATATATAATTTTTATAAAAAACTAGATTTCTATATTAAATTAAAAATTATATGAATAAAATAGAGAAATATTATTTTATTTTTATAATGAGTTCTATAAATAAGAAAAAAAAACTTAGTAAAAATCAAGATGTACCTATTGGTTATTATGATAAAGTATATATAAAAAAAAAAGGTATTCAGTCAAAATGGCACCATCAAAAATTTAATTTTGTTCGGAACAAATTTAAAAATAAATATAAACATTTAGATTTTGCATGTGCATCTGGTACATTTATTAATACTTTAAAAAAACGCAACTTATCTATAGGTCTTGATTTATCAGAAAAACAAATTTCTTATGCAAAAAAATATGAAAATAATTATCATAAATTTAAAATTGTAACTCTTCCATTACCTTATAAAAATTCCACATTTGATATTATAACTGTTCTAGAATTGATAGAACATTGTAGTGAAAAACAAAATAACTTTATTTTTAATGAACTTTATAGAGTTTTAAAACCAGGCGGAAAAATTATAATGACAACACCAAATTATTTGAGTTTTTGGCCATTATTAGAAAAACTTGTAAATTTATTTGGATCAGTAAATTATGATCATCAACATATAAATCTTTTTAATAAAAAAAAACTTTATAATTTTTTGTCAAAAAAAAAATTTGATAAAATTTATATAGAAACTTTTATTTATTTTGCTCCATTTTTTGCTGCTTTAAGTTGGAAGTTGTCAAATTTTATAGAAAAAATTGAAAAACATATTAAGACTCCTTTTGGATTTTCATTATGTGCTACTTTTGTAAAAAAAAAATAATTAATATTTTACTGGAATAGGATCTAAGCTTCTCCATAAATACCAAACAGCAACAGTAGACCATGGTTCCCACCTTTTTTTAAATTTTTTTATTTGATTATTATTTAATGGATATTTTAAATTATAATTAACTGATATAGCCTTAAGCAATCCTATATCTGCACACGGAAATATATTTGGTCTTAGTAAATGAAAAATTAAGAACATTTCAGCAGTCCATACACCAATTCCTTTAATTTTAGTTAAATCATTAATTATTTCTTCATTTTCAGCTTTTTCCCATTTTTTTTCTATATTTCTGTTTTTTTTAAAAAAATTAGATAAATTAATTAAGTAATTTATTTTTTGTTTTGAAAAGCCACATTTTGCTATTTCTTTTTTTCTTAATTTTAAAATACCATTAGGGTTTATTTTTTTTAATTTCTTTTCAAGTTTTGCCCATATAGAATTTGCTGCCTTCACAGAAATCTGTTGTCCTGTAATTGATTTTGCTAATGTTATAAAAGCATTTTTTTTACTTATTAATTTTTCCGATTTAAATCTATTGATTATTTCTTTTAAAATTTTATCTTTTTTTTTAAGATTATTTTTAGCAGTTAACCAATTTTTATTTGTTAAAATGATCATTTAATAATTTTGAAATAATTTAGTAACTTATAAATATTATTATTTTATTAATATGAAATCATTAATCTATAAAATTTTATTTATATTTTTTTTTATTAAAGCAGGGCTAGCTATACCTCAACCAGGTGAAAAATATTTTATTGATATAAATAAACTTGCCAAACCATATTCTACAAAAAGCGTTGCTAATTCTTACAAAAAATTAGATATGGAATCTTGCAAATTAAATTCTCAAGAAGGATTTGAAATTAATATTTTTGCAAAAAATTTAAAGCACCCTAGAAATATTAAAGTTTCAAACAATGGGGATGTATTTATTGTTGAATCTAATCCTGGGAAAATAAAAGTTTTAAGGGATACTGATAATGATGGTATAGCTGATATAAATCAGGTTTTTGCAGAAGGTTTTAATTATCCATTTGGTATTGAAATAACATCTGATTCTTTATATATAGCTGATCTAGATTATCTTTGGAAAATACCATACAAAAATGGACAACTAAAAATGGAAAATAATCCAATTAAATTAACAAAAACAGATGCTCTTGGAGAACCAACGGGTCATAGAACAAGAAATATTATTTTGTTAAATGATAAAATTTATATTGCTATAGGAAGTTATGGAAATATAGGAGTTGAAGATTACCCAAGAGCAACAATTCAGGAATTTAATTTAAATACCAATGTACAAAAAATTTTTGCAACAGGTTTAAGAAATCCTGTTGGTTTAGGTATACATCCGATTACAAAAAAATTATATACTGTAGTTAATGAAAGAGATGGTATGGGAGATGACTTAGTCCCTGATTATTTTTCTAAAGTTGAAGAAGGAGATTTTTTTGGATGGCCTTTTTTTTATTTAGGACAGAACGAACAACCTAATTTAGAAAAAAATTATTTTTATTTTAAAAATATTGCACAAACAAATAATAAAGAAATTAAAAAGCCTGACGTTTTATTTGAATCGCATTCGGGTCCAATAGATCTTATTTTCTATAATAAAAGTCAATTTTCTAAAGAATTCCATGGTAATGCATTTGTTGCCCTTCATGGATCTTGGAATTCGAGTAAACCGTCAGGTTATATGGTGGTAAGAATCCCATTTAAAAATAATAAACCATTAGGATATTATGAATCTTTTGTTACCGGTTTTTGGGTTTCTGGCTCTAAAAGAGCAAATGTTTGTGGTAGACCAGCGGGATTAGGTATTACAAAGAATGGATCTCTTTTGATTTCCGATGATGTAGCTGGTATTATATATAATGTTACATATATAAAATAATTTTTTAAGGAATTTTAAAATTTTTCCAATAGGTGATGAAAATCCAACAACAAGAACTCCGTTAGTTACATATGGTATTTTAGCTTCCTGTTTTTTAATTTTTTTATGGCAAATTTCATTGCCTGAGGATTATTTCATGGGAATAAAAAGTTTTGGATTGGTTCCTTCTGAAATTTATATTCATAAAATATTTAGTTCAATGTTTTTGCATGGAAGTTGGATGCATTTAATTGGAAATATGGCATATCTTTGGATATTTGGAAATAATATTGAAGATTATTTAGGTCACACAAAGTTTTTAATATTTTATTTATTTTGTGGAATATGTGCAACTTTAATTCATGTTTTTTCAGATTATAATTCTACTATTCCAGTAGTAGGAGCAAGTGGAGCTATTTCGGGAATATTAGGCGCATATTTAATATTGTATCCGAGAGCAAAAGTAAAATTATTAATTTGGTTTGGGATTGTTACAATATTAAGAGTAAGAGCTTCAATAGTTTTAATTTTTTGGTTTATTTATCAGTTTTTAAGTCTATTAAAATCTACAGGTGAAGGAGGTGGAGTTGCTTGGTGGGCACATATAGGAGGTTTTATTGCCGGTATATTAATAATTTTTTTTTTAAAAAATAATAAAAAAATTCAAAGAGAAGAAAATAGTCCTTGGGAATAATTATTTTTTTAATGCTTTAAGCATTGTTGTTCCTAATTCTGCTGGTGATTCTGAAATAAAAGCACCAGCAGATTTTAATGCTTCAATTTTTTCCGGAGCAGTTTCTGCTCCGCTTGATACTATTGCACCAGCATGCCCCATTCTTTTTCCTGGAGGAGCGGTCGCTCCTGCAATAAAAGCAACGACAGGTTTATTTTTTTCTTTTTTGATAAATTCTGCAGCATCAACTTCTGCAGTTCCACCTATTTCACCAATCATAACAACACCTTCTGTTTTTTCATCAGCCATAAATAATTCAAGGCATTCAACAAATTTCATACCGTTTACTGGGTCTCCTCCAATACCAACAA
>CAYOOR010000074.1:0-23284 GCA_964405695.1 uncultured Alphaproteobacteria bacterium | reverse complement strand
ATTTCATATAATCTATGAACACCTGTTGTTGTTTCTTCAGACAAACCTTTTATAGATTTAAGAAGATGTTTGTATTTTTGATGCATTAATTTTGTTAAATCTCCGCCATCATCTAAAATTAAATTAGGTTTCCAATTTTTTTTACCAATTATAGTTTGTTCAATACACCACCAAAATTCCTTTTCATTCATTCCTTTCCATGCAAAAACAGGTATTCCTTTTTTAGCAATAGCAGCAGCTGCATGATCTTGGGTTGAAAATATATTACATGAACTCCATCTAACTTCTGCTCCTAATGAAATTAAAGTTTCAATTAATACAGCCGTTTGAATTGTCATGTGCAAGCACCCAAGTATTTTAGCGCCCTTTAATGGTTTTTTATTTTTATATTCTTTTCTCAATGCCATGAGTCCTGGCATTTCTGTTTCAGCTATATTAATTTCTTTTCTTCCATATTCTGCGAGGCTAATATTTTTTATTTTATAATCCATAATGATAAATAAAATCTACTAAAAAAAAATTTTTAATCAATCTTAAATTATACTTATAAAGTTAATTTATTTAAAATAATTGTAAATTTTGCACCAATAATTCTTTTATTTAAACCAAACCTATTTTCAACTTTAATTTCACCACTATGTGCATCTATAATTTGTTTTACTATACTTAAACCTAATCCTGAATGCTGTCCAAATTCTTCTTTTTTTAATCTTTCAGTAAAAAATCTTTCAAAAATTTTATCTAAATTATTTTTAGGAATACCAGATCCATGATCACTTATTTCTATGGAAACATTATTTTTTTTACTTTTTATATTAATTTCAACTTTTTTATAAGAATTATTAAATGATAAAGCATTATCAATAATATTACTAAATACTTGGGATAATCTTAATTCATTTCCAGTGATTAAAAATTCATGATCATTAATAAAATTTAATTTAACTTTTTTCTTATCTCGATTATAAAAATTAACCATTTCAATTAAAATCTTTTTTACATCCACTTTTTTCATTCCTTCTCTAGAAATTTCAGCATCCAATCTAGAAGCGTTGGAAATATCAGTTACTAATCGATCTAATCTATGAATATCTTGATTTATAATTTTCCATAATTTTTGTAATTGCTTTTTATCTTTGGTATTTACTGCTACCTCAACTGCACTTTTTAATGATGTTAATGGATTTTTAATTTCATGAGATACATCTGCAGCAAAATTTTCTATTGCATCCATTCTATCCCAAATTGAATTTAACATTTGTTTAATTGAAATTGCTAAATCTTTTATTTCATCTTTTCTATCTAAAAATTGCGGTATTTTTAAATTTCTTCCTTTTGATGGATTAATATTATTTGTAGCATTAGCTAATTTTCTTATAGGATTAACAATATTCGCAGAAAGATAGATTGAAACGCAAATAGTTAAAAATAATGCAATAAAAAATATTTTAAAAACTTCAAATCTAAAATCTTTTATTTTATTTTCAATATTTGAACTATCTAACGTTAACATAATTGCGCCAGAAATTTTTTTATAAGATTGAACTGGCATTGCAACACTTAATAATTTTTTTCCATCATTTAAACGTCTTAAGTATCTAGTTTCATCACCATACAAAGCTTTTAAAACTTCTTTATAATCCTCTGCCTGTTGTAAAGTATTTTCTCTATAAAGATCTAGTTTACTAGTTTTCACTAAAAATAATGAAACATAATTATATATTTTTTCAAAAAAAATTCTAAAAAAATTTTTATTTTGTAAAGAAGGTAATTCTTCAGATTTTATCAATGTTTGAAATCCTACTGATCTTTCAGAATCTGCTAAAAGATCTCCTCCATATGAAAATAGTCTTATTCTTACTCTACTTTTGTTAAGTAAAAACATTATAGTTTCCTGTGCTTCTCTATTTAAAATCACCTGTGTTTTTAAATCAGATTTAGGTAAAATAGTTCTCCCAATTGCTTGTGACAAGATTCTTCCTTCATCTTCTAATTTTTGAAATTCATTTTCTTGTAATGTATGTTGATATCTATCGATTGAGAAAAGACCTCCAAGTAAAAATAATAAGGCTAAAATGTTAAGAGTTAATAATCTTAATAATAAAGGTGAAATTTTTATTTTTTTTCTGAGCATCTTTTCAATTTTTTTTATTCAGAAAATTTATATCCACCACCATAAACAGTTTTTATGGAGTTAAAATTTTTATCAACTTTTTTAAATTTTTTTCTTATTCTCTTGAAATGATGATCAATTGATCGATCATCTATATTTTCTTTATTGTTTCCAAAAGCAGCTTCTATTAATTGATCTCTTGATTTAACTACTCCTAAATTATCAATTAATAAATTTACTAATAAAAATTCTGTAACTGTTAAATTAACTTCCTTATTTTTCCATTTGCATAAATATTTTTCTTTATCTAAAATTATTTTTCCTATTTTTAAATAATTTTGATTAACATTTTTTTTTAATGTTTTATTTTCTAAAGTAAGTGATCTTTTAATTAAAATTCTTATACGTTCAATTAAAATTTTTTGAGAAAAAGGTTTTGTAATATAATCATCTGCTCCAACTTTCAATCCTAACAATTCGTCAATTTCTGTATCCTTCGAAGTCAAAAAAATAACAGGAATGTTTGATTTTTTTCTTAATTTTTTTAATAATTCAATACCATTCAATCTAGGCATTTTTATATCTACAACTGCAACATCAGGATTTTCATTTAAAATTCCATTTAAACCAGATTCACCATCAGAAAAAGTATTAACTTTAAAACCTTCACTTTCGAGTAACATTGTTAAAGATGTTAAAATATTTTTGTCATCATCAACTAAAAAAACTCTATTTTTCATATCAATATTTAATGTGCTTCAGCCCAAGTATCTCCTTTCCCAACATCTACTATTAATGGTATGTCTAACTTTATTTCTGGTAAAGTCGAATTTTCCATTATTTTTTTTATATCCATTGAAAGATAGTTAATTTCAGATTCAAACATTTCAAACAATAATTCGTCATGAACCTGAAGTATCATTTTTGATTTTGTTCTTTTTTCTTTTAAAAATTTATCAATATTAATCATAGCTTTTTTTATTATATCTGCAGCTGTACCTTGTATAGGTGCATTTATAGCTGCTCTGATAGCAAAATTTCTAAATCTTGGGTTTGTATCATTAATACCTTCAATATGGCATTTTCTTCCAAATAATGTAGTAACAAAACCATTTTTCTTACAAAATTCTGTTGTTTCATCAATATAATCTAATATACCTTTATAACTTTTAAAATATTCTTTTAAAATTAAATCTGCATCAGTTTTTTTTATATTTAACTGTTTAGCGAGTCCAAATGCACTAATTCCATAAACAATTCCATAATTTACGGTTTTTGCTTTTCTTCTCAATTCCTTTGTAACATTTTCTAATTTTACATTAAAAATTTGAGATGCTGTCTTTTTATGTATATCTATATTTTGATCAAAAGCATTTTTTAAATTTTTAACTTTTCCAATATGTGCAAGTAGTCTTAATTCAATTTGAGAATAATCTAAAGATATCAATTTAAATCCATTTTTTGAAATAAAAGTATTTCTAATTTTTTTTCCTTCTTCTGTTCTTATAGGTATATTTTGTAAATTTGGATCTGTAGAAGAT
Organism: uncultured Alphaproteobacteria bacterium; assembly: GCA_964405695.1. GTDB lineage: Bacteria > Pseudomonadota > Alphaproteobacteria > CAYOOR01. Next base: position 19,630 of record CAYOOR010000074.1, on the reverse strand, counting down.
AATCTACCAGTGCTAGTTGAAGACATTGAATAAGAAGTATGAACTCTTGATGTTTTTTTATTCACTTCACTAATTAATGAATCTGTATAGGTATTTATTAACTTTGATATTTGTCTCCATTCTAAAAGGCATGTTGCAATATTATGTCCTTGATAAGATAAATTTTCTAAAACATCAACGCTCGTGCTATAAGATCCACTTTTTCCTTTTTTACCACCTTCTAAACACATTTTATCAAATAATATTTCACCTAATTGCTTTGTAGAAGCAATATTAAACTCTAAACCTGATAAATTAAAAACTTCTTTTTCTATTTTTAATAATTTTTTTTTAAAAAATTTTCTCAAACCTTTTATTTCATTTATATCAATTTTAATACCTTCTTTTTCTATATTAACTAAAACGTTAATAAGAGGTTTTTCTATATGTTCATAAACACTTAATATTTTTTCTGAAATAATTCTTTTTTTTAAAATTTTATATAATTTTAAAGTTACATCTGCGTCTTCAGATGCATATATATAAGCATTTTCTATAATTACTTCATCAAAACTCTTTTCTTTTTTTCCAACTCCTACAACATCTTTGTATTTTATATTTTCATGATTCAAATAAATTTTAGATAAATCATCTAAATTATGTCTACGTTTACCTGCATCCAAAACATAAGATAAAAGCATAGTATCTTCAATTGAGTTTAAATTAATTCCAACATTGGATAAAATAATTTTATCATATTTAATATTATGCCCTACTTTCGTTACAGATTCTTCTTCAAGAAATTTTTTTAAAATCGGTAAACATTCAGATAATTGTAAGTTTTTAAATTTATCTTTATTATTTATTTTATGCTTAAATGGTAAATAATAAGCTTCATTCTCATTTAGTGATAATGAAATTCCAACAAGATTTGCAAAATTAGCATTTAATGAATTAGTTTCCGTATCTACTGAAATTAATTTTTTTTTTTGTATTTCTTTTTCTAAAATTTTTAAATCGCCTAATTACTTAATTACTGAATATTTTTTATTATTTTTTTTTTTATGTTGGTGATCAACACCATTATCTTCTTTTTTTTGAAATCTTTTAATTAAACTATTAAAGCCTTGTTTTTCAAAAAATTTTAACGCAGTTTTTTGATTTATTCCTTTAAATAAATTTGAACTGTATTTTAAATCTAAATCATCTTTTAAAGTAACTAATTTTTTACTAATTAAAGCCTTTTCTTTTTCATCAATCAATTTTTGTCTTCTTTTGTCTTCTTTTATTTTATCAGTATTAGATAGTAAATTTTCTAAATTTTTAAATTTTTTAATTAATTCAACTCCAGTTTTAGGACCAATTCCAGGCACTCCGGGAACATTATCAGTACTATCACCCATGAGCGCTTGAAGATCAATCATTTCAGAAGGATGAACGCCAAATTTTTTTTTTACTTCTTCAATTCCAATAATTTTTTTTTTAATTGGATCGTACATCTTTGTTCTTTCATTAACTAATTGCATTAAATCTTTATCTCGAGACACAATAGTTACAGTCACATCATTTTTTTCAGCCTGTTTTGCATATGTTGCAATAATATCATCTGCTTCATATCCATCTACTTCAATCCTAGGTATTCCTAACGCATCTGTTGCTTCACGAACTAATGGAAATTGTGGTATTAAAAGTGGGTCTGGTTCTTCTCTATTAGCTTTATATAATTTATATATCTCTTCTCTAAATGTTTTAGCTTTAGTATCAAAAACAGCTATTATTTGTTCAGGTTTATTCTTTTGATATAAATCTATAATAGAATTACAATAACCAAATACTGCATTTATAACAATTCCATCTCGATTTTTTAAAGTTCGGGGGAGTGCCCAAAATGCGCTATGAATATATCCTGATGCGTCAATTAATAATAAATTTTTCAATTTTAACTAATTATATACATTTTAAAAAAAGAAGTTATTTATATTAACATTAAAAAATTTTTTAATTAGAGGAAAATAAAAATTAAAAACGCAATAGCAATAAAAAAATTAAATAAAATTTTTATTAATAATAAAACAAAACAAAAAATTTCAGCTTTATCAAATGTAAATCTTGAAATTCCTAAAGGTTCTCTTTTTGGTTTATTAGGTTTAAATGGAGCAGGAAAATCTACTATTATAAATATTCTAGCAGGTTTGTGTTTAAAGAGTTCAGGAACAATAAAAATAAATAACTTTAATATTGATAAAGAAAGAAAACAAGCAAGTTGCCAAATTGGTATTGTTCCTCAAGAAATAAATTTCGATCCTTTTTTTACTCCAAGAGAAATATTAGAAGTTCAATCAGGTTTATATGGAATAATAAAAAAAAATAGAAAAACAAAAGAAATTTTAAAAGATTTAGATTTAACAGATAAAGCTGATTCATATACTAGAAGTTTATCTGGTGGAATGAAAAGAAGACTTATGATAGCAAAAGCACTTGTGCATGATCCTTCAATTTTAGTTTTAGATGAACCAACTGCAGGTGTAGATGTAAATTTAAGACGACAATTATGGAATTATATAAATAAATTAAAAAAAAAAGGAAAAACAATTTTATTAACAACTCATTACATAGAAGAAGCAGAAGTATTATGTGATAGAATATGTATTGTTGATAAAGGAAAAATTATTTTATCTGAAAAAAAAAATTTAATAATTAAAAAATTTAAAAAAAAAAAATTAGAAGATATTTTCATTAAACTTACAAGATCTTAATAGATGAAATTATTTTTTTTGCTTCCTTTTCATATTTATCAAAAAATTCAATATTGGTTGCTAAAAAATAAATAACATAGAGTTTTTTATCTTTAACTATAGAAACTGCAAAACCTTTATAATTTAAACCTAATTCATTTTGTGCTTCAATATCAAATGATATAGCGTCCTGATCATTTAATTTATAATTTTTTAAATTAGTTGTTTTAAAAGATGAAAATTCTCTTGACCAAATTATACAATTTTCAAAAAAATCTTTTATTTCAAATTTATTCATTTTGAGATTGAAGGTTGGTCTTTTTTTATTTTCTTGAGTAAAAAAACTATCGTGATCAAATAGAGATCTTCCTTCTTCTATAGGTTTAAAAAAGACTATTCTTTGTAATGTATAACCATCTATAGTCCAAAAAAGAAAATTATATTCATCTTCTTGAAATTGACTCCATTTTTTATTTGTGTTAACTGAATAAATTTTATTTAATTCAACCTGTCCAGGTTCAACCAAAATATATGTTTTATCTGTTTGGCATGATGACAAAAATAATAAAAAACTAATTAATAATATTTTTTTAAATATTTTCATTTATTTTATATAACTCTCAATTATAGATTTATCTTCTGCATTATTAGATAATTCTAAATATTTTTTTAAATTTTTTTTTGCTTTCTCATTTTCATTTATTTTTAATTGTAATAAACCAAGCTGCTTATAACTATCTGGAAATTTATTATTTAATTTTACTGATTTCTTATAAGCAAGAATTGCTTGATCGTAATTATCATCTTCATCTCCTTTAAAACGATAAACTTCCCCTTTAAAAAAATTTAATAAATATTGATTTTCATCATTATCAAATCTATTAGATAAAATAAATTTTGTTTGTTCAATCTCATTATTAAGTCTAATTTCATTTTTTATCCAATTATTTATGTGAGGTTCAATTTTTTTTAATAATTTATCTTTATTTTTTATATTTTTTTTATCTTTATATTCTTTTGTTTGTTCTTTTAAATTTTCAATTCTTTCACTTGGAGCTGGATGAGAAGCTAAAAAAGACAAAGGTCTAATTCCTTCACCTAGTTCCATTTCTCTAATAACATTTTCCCATATCTTTGGAACTTCTTGAGGATCATATCCAGCTTTAATCAATAAATCTAAACCAATTTTATCTGCTTCTCTTTCATTATCACGACTATGTTTAGCCATAAATCCGGCTTGGAATAATTGAGTTAAATTAAAAATATCACCACTAGCTGGAATTCCTCCTAGTGCAAGACCTATGGAAAGCATTACCATTAAATCTGTTCTAGTTTTAGCGTCTAACCAAGTTTTAAGAGAATGTCTTTTTATGTAATGGCCAGCTTCGTGACCTATAACTGCAGCAAGTTGGGCTTCGTTTTGTGCTCTTAAAAGTAAACCAGTCCATACAACCATCATACCATTAGGTGCCATAAAAGCATTAAAATATGGGATATCTTGAATATAAACTCTAATATCCTTACAATAGTCTTCGGTTAATTTACACAAAATATTTTTTAAATATTTTTCCAAATTTTTATCATTAAATCTTGAACCAGAAGTTTTTAATTTTTTTTCATAGTTGTTCATTTGCATCCACAATCCAGCTTCTATTGATTCTAATGATGGTTTTTCCTGAGGTTTTATATCTTCGATATCTTTTACCCCGCCAATAGGTGAGGCGCAATTACTTAAGATAAAAAATATAATAATAAATATTTTATTCATCCTGGAAAATCCTCAAAAAGTGTATTTATAGTATCCTTTGCTTTTTCTAAATCTCTAACATCACCAAAAGACCTGTAATATCCATTAAACCAAGTAACTTCTCCATTATTTAAATTAACTAAACTTGCAAATGCTAATTGGGATCCACCAATTGGTATAATTCCTGGAAATAATATTGCGGTAACAACATTATATATAACCCTTTTTGTGCTTGAATATTGATCTCTAAAAAAAATAAAAAGCGCAAAATCACTATTATATTTTTTTTTCAAAAGTTTTACATTCTTACCTAGAGACCAATTGAAATTTTCTTTTGTCGGAAGTTTAAAATTACCATATTCATTATTAATTATTTCTTGACCCATTTGAGTATGAAGTTTAATTATTTGATTAAACTCATCATTTTGCTCTTTTACATTATATTCTTTTAAAGAAGCATTTCTTAAATTTAAAATATCCTTAAAACTTAAAATAATATTTTTTTTTGACATTTGTGTCCAAGAGGCTTTAGGTTCACACATACCTGCTAAAGTTAATTCGCAAATTTCTATATCTATCGGCATTAACAATATTCTTGGTTTTTCCTCATTAAACGTTCTTATGGTATATTTAGGTTCTGTATTAAATGAAGAACAGCTACAAACAAAAAAAAGAAAAAAAATTATATATAATCGATATATTTTTTTCATAATTAAATATTCTATAATACTTTTATGAATAAAATATTAATAATATTAACTGGTGGAACAATAGGAAGTAAAAAAAAAAAAAATATAATTAATGTTTCGAAAAATAATTATCTAAAAAAATTTCTTAAAGATAATAATAATGATATAAATTATAAAATTGTTCAACCTATTAATATTCTTAGCGAAAATGCTGTTCCTGAAAATTGGAATGAAATAATAAAATGTATTGAAAAAAATTGGGAAAATGATTTTTTGGGAATTATTATAACACATGGGACAGATACACTTTCTTATACTGCTTCTGCTATATCTCAATATTTTTTCAATTTTTTTAAACCAATTTTATTTGTAAGCAGTGACAAACCATTCAATGAAAAGTCGGCAAATGGGAGAAATAATTTAGATGCAGCTATAAATTTTATCATAAAGATTAAATTACCAGGTACATATGTTGCATATAAAAATCCAAAGAAAAATTTTGTTTCAATTTTTTTAGGTAGTAGAGTAAATCAAATCAATAGTTTTGATAATAAATTAAATTCAAAAATAAGTAGTTTCTTTTGCTATTTTAAAAATAAAAAATTTTTTTTTAATAAGAAACGAAACCCATCATTTCAAGCTATAAAAAATAATTGTAAAAAAAAAGAACTTAACAAAAATTTTAGATTTTCAAATAAAATATTAATTATAAATCCATTTCCAGGATTGAATTATAATTATTTTAATTTTAAAAAAGAAACGCCAAAAGTAATTTTACAAACTTTATATCATTCAGGAACTGCAAGTACTAAAAAGAACTTTAAATTTAATACTTCATTTAAAAATTTTATCAAAATATATAAAAAAAAATTATCTTTTTATATGACGCCAATTTCAAGCAAAAATAAAAATATTTACAAAACTTTAAAAACATTAAAAAATTTAGGTGCTATATGTATAGAAGATGTAACTGTTGAAACTGCCTATGCTAAATTATGTTTAGCTTATAAAACTTTTAAATCAAAAAAAGAAATTAATTTATTTTTAAAAAAAAATAATTTTTTTGAAAAAATTAATTTTTAAAAACTTGTATCTAATACCTCTTCAATAATTACCGATGAGCTAAAATTATCTAAGATTTTTGCTCTTATAATTTTTCCACCATCTTTTTTTACTTCTTGTGCACCAATAATTTGATTCTCTTTGTAATCTGCACCCTTAATTAAATATTTTGGCTTTATTTTTTTTATAATTTCCAAAGGAGTTTTGCTAGAAAAAACAATAATTAAATCAATAAAAGGTATTGAATTTAATACTTGCAATCTTTTATTTAATTTTTGTTTTGGCCTTGTTGGGCCTTTATTAAGTTTAATCGATAAATCTGAATTAATAGCAACAATTAATTTAGAACACCTCTTTTTTGCTTGGTTGAATAAAGAAATATGACCTGGATGAAGATAATCAAAACAACCATTAGTAAAACCTATAATTTCTTTTTTTTTTTTCCAAAAATTAATAGTATTTATAGCTTCACTAATTTTCATTACCTTTGATAAATGATAATCATTTTTATTAACTGATAATAAAACTTCTGATAAATGGGCTACTGATGTACCAGTCTTATTAACAACAACTCCAGCAGCAATATTTGCTATTTTTACTATATTTTCAATTTTTAATGAACTTGCTAAACCTGCGGCTATAAAAGAAACTACAGTATCTCCGGCACCAGAAACATCGAAGATCTCTTGTGCTTCTGCATTCAATTTAATACTTTTTTTACTAGAAACTAAAATCATTCCTGATTTTCCCATAGTGACTAAAACATATTTAAATTTAAATTTTGAAATTAAATTTTTGGAAGCAGAAATTATATCATTATTATTAAGAAATTTTCTTTTTAAAACTAATTCTAATTCATTAATATTTGGTGTGATTATGGTTACTCCTTTATATTTCTCATAATTTGAACTTTTTGGATCTAAGACAATTGGTTTATTATTTTTTTTTGAAAAACTTATTATTTTTCTTAATAAATCACTTGTAATTAATCCTTTTTTATAATCTGAAATTATTATGGCATCAGTTTTTAAAATTTTTTTTTTTGAATATGAATATATTTTTTCTTCTATATTTTTACTAATTTTACTAACATCCTCATGATCAACTCTCAAAATTTGTTGATTATTCGCAATAAACCGAGATTTAGTAGTAGTAGGTCGATTTTTATCTTTAATAATTTGTTTAAAACAATTTATTTGATCTAATTTTTTTTCAACTTTCTTAGCTATATTATCATTTCCAGTAATACTTACTAAATGAGTATTTGTAGCTAATGTACTCAAATTTCTAACAACGTTTCCAACGCCACCTAACATTTCAACTTTATTTTTAATATTTAAAACAGGAATAGGGCCTTCAGGAGATATACGTTCAGTATTACCTAAAATATAATTGTCTAACATTAAATCTCCTAAACAAAAAATTTTTTTATTTAGTAGAGATAAAATATTTGTTGATATATTTTCAGACATTTTATTAGCTAAAAATTTTCATCTATTACTGCACACATTAAATGTCCAACTAAGATATGTAATTCTTGAATTCTCGCTGTTTCATTACCTGGTACACTTATAATTAAATCAGATATTTTTTGTATTTTACTTTTATTTGGATAATTTTTTTTAGTTAAAATTATCGTTTTTAATTTTTTCTTTTTTGCTAATTCTAATCCTTTTAATATATTTTCACTTTTACCTGAAGTTGTTATACCAATTGCAATATCTCCTTTATTTCCAATAGATTCAATTTGCCTTGAATATATTTCATTAAATGTAAAATCATTACCAATTGCAGTTAATGCAGAAGTATCAGTGGCCAATGATATAGCAGGTATTGATTTTCTTTTTTTTTTATATTTTACAACTAATTCTGCTGCAATATGTTGAGCATCAGATGCACTCCCTCCATTACCAAATAATATAATTTTATTTCCTTTTTTTAAACTTAAAATTACAATTTGCATAAATTTTCTAAAATCATTAAAGTTTTCCTTTAAAAAAATATTAGCATTCAAAATATGATTATTTACTTCTGATCGAAATAATGTATTTAAATCTATTTTTTTTTTCATAAAGATTAAAAATATTATATAATATAAGTATTATTAGTTAGGTAGTATAAAAAATAAAACTATATATTTCTATGAGTGAAAAAAAAGAAAATAATAAAAAATTCAATATTAATGATATTAATCAATATTTTTCAATATTAAAAAAATACTGTTTAAAACTTTTAAATCTAGATGCACAAACTTATTTTTTTATTGTACCTGGAATTTTACTTTTAATTGGTCTTCTCCCGGTACCAGATGTATATTTTGCGATACTTAGAATATATCTATTTATTAGTGCTTTAGTTTTGACTTACAAATTTTATTTTGATGAAAAAGATAATATTTATGCTTCAATTTTTGCAGGTATTGCTATTATTTATAATCCAATTTTTTTTATTAAATTCGGTAACGAAGAAATAAACACAGGTCCTATTATTTTTGTATTAACAATAGCATTATTTGTTTTAGGCCATAAAAAAATTAAATAATCTTTAATTTAATAATTTTAATAATCTTTTATCTCTACTATTTTCTGCAATTTCTTGAAGTGTTCTTCCTGAATAATCAGATTTATTTTTATCTATATTATATTCCATTAACATCTTCAATATATAATAATGATCATTTTCTGCTGCTTTCATAGCAGCTGTCATACCTTGTTTATTTTGATGATTAACATTAGAACCAGAATTAATTAAAAATTCAGTGATTTCTAAATATCCTTTCTCACTTGATTTTAATAATGCAGTATTACCTAATGAATCTTCATGATTCACATCAATCTTTGCTTCTTTTAAAAAAAATTTTAATATAGAAATTTTGTTCATAGTTGCAGCATGAACAAAAGGGTTAAGTCCTTTAACTTGAAAATTTAAATTTTTTCCATTTTCTTTTATATGAATTTTTATTTTATCTAATTGATTAAGTTCAATATATCTAATTAATTTTTGATTAATAACATTTTCAGAATCTCTATATTTATGTTCAAAACCAAGTTGCTTTTCTCTCGCATCATCTTCTAGTGAAATATTAGGATCTTGTTCAGCCAAAATAATAGAAAATACAAAAAAATTAATGAAAAAAATAAAGAAAAATATTCTTTTTAACATTTTAATTATTATTAAATATCAAAATTAACAACTTTTTTTGCATTATCTTGAATATAAATTCTTCTTGGTTCAACTTTTTCACCCATTAATTTCACAAAAGTTTCATCAAGAGTATTTTCATCTTCCATTTGTACTTTTAATAAAGTCCTTTTTTCAGGATCTAAAGTCGTTTCCCACAATTGTTCAGGATTCATTTCTCCCAAACCTTTATATCTTTGAACATTAACACCTTTTTTTCCTGCTTCTCTAACCCTATCTAAAAAATCATTAATCGTATTTATAGAAAAAGATTTTTCATCAATAGTGATTGAAGATTCACCTTTATGTAAAAGATTTTCTAAAAATATTCTATTATCCTTATCACCAAGTACTTCTGCTTCTGGCGAATCTTTTATAATTTTTTCTGTAATTTTAAATTCATCTGTCACACCTCTAGATTCTTTTTTAAATAAAAAATATTTTTCTTTAGTATCTTTATCATTAATAAAATTACCTTGCCACTCTGAAACATTTGAAGATGTATTAAGAGCTTTTACTATATGTATAGCCACTTTTTCCATATTTTTTTGCGTTAATTTAAAATTTCTTATAGCGCTATGAAAAAACTCATTTGCAGCTGCTCGTTCAACAAGTTCAACGGATCCTATTTTGTCTCCAAGCTCTGAAATTGTATCTCTAATTTTAATAGTTTTTTTAATAAAAGAGCTTAATTCATTATCTTTATATACTTTTTTGTTTCTTGTTTTTAATTTTATATTTTTAATTGCATTATTTATCAAAAATTGCGTCATAGCTTCTTCATTTTTTAAATACTGTTGTCCCTGTCCAGAAACTTTTATTTTATACAAAGGAGGTTGAGCTATATACAAATTTCCTTTTATAATTAAATCTTTAAATTGTCTAAAAAAAAATGTTAGTAATAAAGTTCTTATATGACTTCCATCAACATCTGCATCAGTCATTAAAATAATTTTATGATATCTAATATTATCATAATTATATTCTTCATTTCCAATACCAGTTCCTATAGCGCTTATTAAAGCTCCAATTTCATCTGATCCTAAAAAACGATCAGCTCTTGCTTCCTTTTCTACATTTAAAATCTTTCCCTTTAAAGGAAGTACCGCTTGATGTTTTCTATCTCTTCCTTGCTTGGCCGAGCCTCCAGCAGAATCTCCCTCAACAATAAAAAGTTCACATTTTGATGGATCTTTTTCTTGGCAATCAGCTAATTTACCAGGCAAACTACCAAAATCTAAAATTCCTTTTCGTCTAGTTAATTCTTTAGCTTTTCTTGCTGCTTCTCTTGCTTGTGCTGACTCAGAAATTTTTGTTAATATTAATTTAGTATCTTTTGGATTTTCTTCTAACCATTGCTCTAAACCAGAATTAACTGCTGATTCAACAACAGGTCTAATTTCAGAAGATACTAATTTATGTTTAGTTTGACTAGCAAATTTAGGGTCTGGCATCTTGACGGATAATACACAGGTCATACCTTCCCTACAATCTTCTCCTGTTAAATTAATTTTATTTTTTTCTAAAATTTTAGACTCATTTGCAAATTTATTTACTACCCTAGTTAATGAAGATCTGAATCCCGCTAAGTGCGTTCCTCCATCTATTTGTGGAATATTATTAGTAAAACAAAGCATATTTTCGTAATAACCTGTATTCCAAATAATAGAAACATCAACAATCAAATCTCCTTTTTTTTCTGTGAAAGTAATTGGTTTAGAAAGAAAATTTTCTTTTGATTTATCTAAAAATTTTACAAAAGACTCGATACCACCTTTAAAATGTAATTTTGATATTTTTTTTTCAGCAGATCTATCGTCAGAAATTTCTATTTCAATTCCAGAATTAAGAAATGCTAATTCTCTAAATCTATCTTCTAATTTTTTAAAATCAAAATTAATTGATTTAAAAATATCTTTTGATGGATAAAAAGTTATTTCTGTTCCTGATTCACCCTTGTTTTTACCAATTTTTTTTAATGGTTTTAAAGAATCACCATTTTTAAATTCCATAAAATATGAATTTCCATCACGATTAATTTCTAATTTCAATTTTTCAGATAATGCATTTACTACTGATACACCAACTCCGTGTAATCCTCCTGAAACTTTATAAGAATTATGATCAAATTTTCCTCCAGCATTCAATTGTGTCATAATTACTTCAGCAGCTGAAATTTTCTTCTCTGTGTGTATATCTACAGGTATACGTCTACCATCATCTGTAACTGTTACAGAAGCATCAGAATTTAAATTTATAGAAATTTTTTTACAATGCCCTGCTAAAGCTTCATCTATTGAATTATCAACAACTTCATAAACCATATGGTGTAAACCGGAACCATCTTCTGTATCTCCGATATACATTCATGGTCTTTTTTTTACTGCTTCTAATCCTTTTAAAACTTTAATTGAATCTGCTTGATATTTGTTTTTTTTTTTTAAATTCTCTTTAGATTTAACCATATTTATATTCTATTATTGTTTTATATAATCTTCAATTTTTAAATTTATGACATTTTGACTTTTTATTATTGATACAAAAAAACTTACTTCTGCACCCGTCATCCAAACTTGGTTTTTTAAACTTTTTAATTCTTCAAAAAGACTTTCTTTAACTTTTTCGTCTAAATGAGCGACAATTTCATCTAGTAATAATATAGGAAAACTTTTTTTTTCATTCATTAATTTACAAAATTGTATTATTAAAGATATTAATAAAATTTTTTGCTCTCCAGTTGAACATTTATCAGCTAATTTTTTTTTTTGCAAAAATAAGACTTTTAAATCACTTTTACTTGGACCATAAGAAATACTTCTTTTTATAGAATCAATTTTTCTACAACTTATTAATTTATCTAAAAAAATTTTTTTATTTTTTTCATCATTTTTTGTAATTAATAAATCTTCTATTTTTCCTTTTAAAAAAATTCTTATTTTTGGAAAATTTTTAAAATTATTTGATAAAGAATTAAAATCATTTATAAATTTATTTCTATTCGAAAAAATCTTTAAACTTATTTCAACTATTTTTTCTTCGATTTTTTTTAGCCATAAATCTTTTTCTTTATACTTTCCTAAAATATAAAATAAATCTTTTTTTGCTATGTCTTTAAGAATTTTATTTCTTTCTTTAACATTTTTATCATAAAGTTTTAAATATTCTAAATATTGAGGTGATAAATTAAAAATACATCTATCTAAGAATTTTCTCCTAATTAAAGAGCTTGTTCTAAAAAAAATATCCATTTCTGGTGTTAACCATATTATTGAAATTATATTTGGTAAAAAAGTTTGTTTTTGTATTTTTTTACCATTTAAAAAAATTATTTTTTTTCCTTTTTTTTCTTTAAGAAATTTTTCTTTTATAAATTCTATTCCAATTTCATTTTTTTCTTTACCATCGCTTAAAACAAAAAAAATATTACTTTTTTGTATATCTAAATTACTTCTTACTACTTCTTCAATATTACAATTTTTAAAACCTTTTCCAGGCGATAAAAATGATATTGCTTCTAGTAAATTTGTTTTTCCAACTCCATTCTTACCAGTTAAAATAACAAATCTATTATCTTTTATTTTTAGATTTAATTTTTCATAAGATCTGAAATTTTCTAAATAAAGAGATCTTATTTTCATAAAAGAATTATACTCGCATAGGCATCAAAACATAGAGGCTTTCTGACTTTGAATTATCTTTAACAATTGTAGGAGCAGTTGAATCTGAAAATAATATTATAACTTCCTCAGAAGAAAATTGATTTATAATTTCTTTTAAATATATAGCATTAAACCCTATATCTAATGTAGGACCATTATATTTTATAGGTATTTCTTCAATACCGCTTCCTCCTTCTTCTAAATTATTTGCTGAGACTGTTAATTTATCTTTATTTAAATTTAATTTAATAGCTTTAGATTTTTCAGAAGAAATTGTAGATATCCTATTTATTGATTCTAAAAATTTTTTTCGGTTAATCGAAAAACTATTACTTGTATTTTTAGGTATAACTTTTTCATAATCCGGAAATTTCCCATCAATTAATTTTGATACAATCACAGTCTCTTTAAAAGAAAATCTTATCTTTCTTTCAGACAAATCAATTTTGATATTATCATTTATATCATCTATTAATTTTCTTATTTCAAAAATCAATTTTTTTGGAACAATTACACCAAAATTATTTTTACCAATTGTTTGAGGTGCATTAATTTGAAACTGTGCTAAACGATGACCATCTGTAGCAACTGTTCTTAAAAAAATTTTACTATTGATATTTGCTATATGTAAATAAAGTCCATTTAAATAGTACCTTGTCTCTTCATTTGAAATAGCAAAATATGTTTTATCAATTATTTCTTTTAAAAGATCAGATTTTAATTCAAAATTAATATTAAAATTTTCAGTTGCTAAAACTGGAAATTCTTCTTTTGGTAAACAAGAAAAAACAAATTTTGTCTTTGAAGAAAGTAAATGTAATTTTTTATTATTTTTATCATAACTTAATTCAATAGGATCATCATCTGATAATTCTTTAATAACATTATATAAAGTATGTGCAGGTACGCTAGTTGATCCTTCAGATTCTATATTGTTTAATTTTATTTTATCAAACAATGTAATATCCATATCAGTTGCAGAAACATGTAATCGTCCCTGTTTTGCCTCAAGTAAAACATTAGCTAAAATTGGAATTGTAGTTTTACTTTCAACAATATTTTGAACAAAAGATAATGATTTGACAAAATTTGATTTTGTTAATTTTAATTTCATTAATAAAACCTAATTATATAACAATTTTTTTTTAAAAAAAATTAACTTTGTAATGATCTAGTTAAAATTTCAATATCTTCAGCTAAATTAGAATCATTTTTTGTTAATTCTTGTATTTTTTTTATTGCATGAATTACTGTTGTATGATCTCTTCCACCAAATTTTCTTCCAATTTCTGGCAAAGATCTAGTAGTTAAATTTTTAGCTAAATACATTGCAATTTGTCTTGGTCTTGCAATAGTTCTAGATCTCCTTGCAGAATGCATATCTGACAATTTAACATTAAAATGTTCTGCTACTTTTTTTTGTATTTGATCTATAGTTGCCCGTCTATCACTGGCTCTTAATAATTCTTGTAATAAATCTTCAGCAATTTCTAAATCAACAGATCTACCCACTAACGTAACATGGGCAGCTAATCTTGTAAGAGCTCCTTCAAGTTCACGAACACTTGTTGTTATTTTATGAGCTAAAAATTCAATAACATCTTTTGATAATTGTAAATTATATTTTTCGATTTTCGATTCTATGATACTTAATCTTAATTCATATGTTGTTGGATGAATATCAGCGACTAGCCCCCAGCCTAATCTTGATCTTAATCTTTCTTCTAAACCTTCTAAATCTGATGGGGAATGATCAGCTGAAATTACCATTTGTCTATTTTGATCAGCAAGAGCAATAAAAGTATGAAAAAATTCTTCCTGCGTAGAATATTTACCAATAATAAATTGTACATCATCAATCATTAATAAATCAACAGACCTAAATTGCTCTTTAAACAAAACTGTATTTTTAAATCTAAGTGCTTTAATAAATTCATACATAAATTTTTCAGCAGATAGATATAAAATTTTTAATTTTGGATTTGTTTTTTTCTTTTGCCATGCAATTGCGTGCATTAAATGTGTTTTTCCTAAACCTACACCACCATATAAAAATAAAGGATTAAATGGAACATCGTTAGAATCCGCAACTCTTCTTGCAGCTGAAAAAGCAAGTTCATTAGATTTTCCTACAACAAAATCTTTAAATGTAAATCTTGGATCTAAATTATTTTCGAATTCTTCATTATTTATTATAAGCTTAGATGCTTTATTATTTTTTACAGTTTTTTCTAATTTTTTATTTTTAGAATCATTATCGTAGACTATTATAGAAATATCTTTTATTGATTTATTTTGTTCATTCCACAAAGATAAAATTTTTTTTCCATAATGTGAAAGTATCCAATCACACATAAACTTTGTGGGTGCATAAAAAATTATTACATCATTTTTTGCTTTATTAAATGTTAATAACTTAATCCAATTAGAAAATTCAGCATCTCCATACAATGATTTTAGTTTTATTTTTATACTAGACCAAATTATCTCATCCGGACCTATAGTTTTTTTAATATTACTATTTTTTTCCATATATTATTCTTTATTAAAAGAATTTAATATAAATTATTCTTAGATAATACGATGTCCCCCGACACAATTACTCATGTACAATTATATTTTATTAATTTTATTTCTAAAATTATAATTAAGAAAAAATTGAATTAAAATATTAGTGTTGCCAAATAGCAACAGCCATTAAAATGAACCTTTTTTACTTTAATTTAGTATTTAATGAAGAAATTTTTCTGGATGCTTTGTTTTTATTAAAAATCCCCTTGTTTTGAGCTTTAATTATGATTTTTTGGCATGATTTAAAAAGATCTGTAGATTTCTTTTTATCTTTTTTAGTTAAAGAATCTAAAAATTCTTTTATAGTTTTTTTTAGAACAATTGATAAAGCTTTATTTCTTTCATATCTAGTATTGGCCTGTCTAACTCTTTTTTTTACTGATTTTGTAATTGGCATATTATAAATATATAAAAATATCTAAAGTTATAATAAAAAAAAATAAATAGTTCAATATTTTTTAATTTTTTTGACAATTTCTACAATAATAAGTAGATCTTCCACCTATAACTACTCTTAATATTTTTTTTTTGCAATTAAAATTTTTACATTTTTTTCCTTCTCGATTATAAACTTTAAAATTATTTTGAAAATTTCCTAAAGAACCTGTTGGAGTTTTATAATCATTTATAGAAGAACCATTTGATTTAATACTTTTTTTTAAAATTTTTTTTATTTTTAATTTTAAAATTTTAATATTTTTCTTATTTAATGAATTTGCCAATTTTAATGGTGAAATTCCGGCCTCAAATAAACTTTCACAAGCATAAATATTTCCTAAACCAGCAATAAGTGATTGGTTTAAAAGAATATTTTTTATATTTGTTTTTTTGTTAATTAATATTTTTTCAAAAGCTTTACAGGAAAATTTTTTTGATAAAGGTTCTATTCCAAGTTTTTTTAAATAACTAGAATTAAATAATGAATTTTTTTTAATTACATCTACGATTCCAAATTTTCTTGGATCATTAAAAATAATATTTAAATTCTTTTTAAATCTGAGAATTATATGATCATGTTTATTTTTTTTAATAATTTTTTTTTTAAAAATTAATCTTCCAGACATGCCTAAATGTATTAATAATGTATAATTATTAAGAAAAAAAATTAAAATGTATTTTCCTCTTCTCAAAACTTTAATAATTTTACTTTTTTCAACTTTTTTTAAATTATTTTTATTTATTGGAAATCTTAAAGAATCTGTAAAAACTAATATTTTATCTATATATTTATTAATAATAATTAATTTTAATTCGTTTATTGTTGTTTCTACTTCCGGTAATTCTGGCATAAATTTGTTTTAAAATTAAAAATTAAAATTTTAAATTAAAAAAATGAAAAAAGATTATGTAAATAAAATTTTCCATAACATAGCAAATAAATACGATTTAATGAATGATATAATGAGTTTTGGGATTCATAGAAAATGGAAAAAAAAATTTATCAAACATATAGATTTAAAAAAGAAGGATATTAAATTACTAGATTTAGGTTGTGGCACAGGAGATATAGTTTCAGAAATAGATACTTCAAATAAATTTTCAAATTATATTTCATATTTAGTTGACCCAAACATAAATATGATAAAAGAAGGTCAAAAAAAAATTAAAAAAAAAAAAAATAAATGGATTAATGATTATGGTGAAAAAATACAATTTAAAAAAAATAGTTTTGATTTAATTACAATGTCTTTTAGTTTAAGAAATGTATCAAATTTAAAAAAAACTTTAAGTGAAATTAATAGAGTTTTGAAAGTTAGTGGTCAATTTTTATGTCTAGAATTTGGCAAAATAGATAATTTAGCAATCAATTCAATTTACAAAATATACTCTGAAAATATTATCCCAGAAATTGGTGAAAAAATTACTGGAAAAAAATATGCCTACGAATATTTAGTTGATAGCATAAAAAAATTTCCTTCACAAGAAGAATTAGTTAAAATATTAAAATCAAAAAAATTTAAATTTGTTAATTTTCATAATTTAACATTTGGGGTAGTAGCTATCTATTCCTGTAAAAAAAAATAAAGGCATCTTTAGTTTTTTTAATTTAATGATATAATTTACATTTTTATTTAGTAAATTATAATTTTGAAAAAAATATTATTTATAATATCTGGAAGTATTTCCGCATACAAATCTTTAGATCTAATAAAAGATTTAATTAAAAAAGATTTTTCTATAGAAGTAATTTTAACAAAATATGGAAAAAAATTTGTAACTCCTTTAACTATTTCCTCATTAATAAATAAAAAAATACATACAAATACATTTGATGAAAATATTAAAAATGATATGAAACATATAAATTTATCAAGAAAAACTGATTTAATTTTAGTTTGTCCAGCAAGTGCCAATATTATAGCAAAATTAGCTAATGGCTACGCTGATGACTTAGCATCTACAACTTTAGCAGCATCTGATAAAAAAATTTTTGTAGTACCTGCTATGAATAAAAAAATGTGGGAAAATAAAGCAAATAAAGAAAATATAGCAAAATTAATTTCTAGAGGAATAAAAATTATAGGTCCTATAAGTGGTAACTTAGCATGTGGTGAAATAGGTATGGGAAGAATACAAGATATAAAAATTATTAAAAAAGAAATAAATAATTTTTTTTTAAACAGAAATAAATTAAAAGGCAAAAAAATATTAATAACAGCCGGCCCAACAATAGAAATGATTGATCCTATTAGATGTATATCTAATTTATCCTCAGGAAAACAAGGATACGAAATTACTAATGCTGCTAGTAATTTTGGAGCTGAAACTATATTAATATCAGGTCCATCTTCAATAGAATTACCAAACGCTAATAAAATAATTCAAGTTCAAACAGCAAAAGAAATGTATGATCAAAGTTTAAATATTTGTAAGAAATATAAAAAAATAGATGCCGCTATTTTAACAGCTGCGGTTTCAGATTGGAAAATATTAACATCAAATAAAAAATTTAAAAAAAATCAAAATAAGTTTAAAAATATAAAATTTAAAGAAAATAAAGATATTTTATTTTCAATTTCAAACTTAAAAAAGTATAGACCTAAATTAGTTTGTGGTTTTGCCGCTGAAACAGATTTAGTAATTAAAAATGCCAGAGAAAAACTATTGAAAAAAAATTGTGATATAATTTTTGCAAATAAAATTTCAAAAAGATTCAATCCTATAAATAATAATTTTAATGAAATATCAATGATAGGTAAAAACAAAGAAATAAAATGGAAAAAAATGGAAAAAAATAAATTAGCAGAAAAAATTGTTAATGAAATATCATTTTATATAAATTAAATGCTTAATATTGAAATAGAAAAATTACCACATGCAAAAAATATACCATTGCCAAGTTATAGTTCAAAAAATTGTTCGGGCTTAGATTTATATGCTGCTATTAAAAAAAAAATTAATATTAAAAAAGGACAAATTATTTTAATCCCTACAGGTATCAAAATTTCTTTAAAAAAAAACTTAGAAGGACAAATTAGACCTAGATCTGGTTTAGCATTAAATTCAGGAATAACTGTACTAAACACACCAGGAACAATAGATGCGGATTATCGTGGTGAAATAAAAATAATTTTAATAAACCATGGATCAAAAAAATTTGTCATAGAAAGAGGTATGCGTATTGCCCAACTTATTATTTCTAAAGTTGAAAAAATAAAATGGAACCAAAAAAAAAAAATTAGTATTTTAACAAAAAGAAGTAACAAAGGATTTGGATCAACAGGATTATAAATGAACATTATTTTTAATAAAAAATTTTTACATGCACTTGAAGCAGTATTAGATATATCAATTTATTCATCAAGTAAACCTGCAAGGGCAAAAGAAATTACTAAAAGACAAGGCATACCAACAAGATATTTAGAAAAAATATTACAAGAATTAGTACATAAAAATATTTTAAAAGGTACAAGAGGCCCGAATGGAGGTTATACTTTAGGTAAAGAAAAAAGAAATATATTTCTTATAGATATATACAATGCAATAATGGAAACAGAAAAAAATAAA
>CAYOOR010000073.1:0-3506 GCA_964405695.1 uncultured Alphaproteobacteria bacterium | reverse complement strand
CTTCATATGTAAATTTATTATAAATTTGGATTTCATCTTGACGGAGTTTCATGAAACTTACAATATTGTCTAGGAAGTTTTTTCTCATATGCTTTGGAATTCCATTAAGTACTGTTCCAAACATTTTTGATTCATTGTTTAACATATCTTCAAAGAACGATACAGATCTTCGTACAATTAAGGCTGGATGCCAGCCTGATGCATGTCCGTTCATTTTTGCCATTTCCATCGCCTTTGTGAAATCACCTAAAGAATAACCACCTACTCTATCAGCAATTGATAAGAAATGGCCTAGACTGAAAAAATGCTCTTGTGTTTTTGGATTATCACGAGTTTCTGGTGATTTTTGGAAAAAATTTTTCATCTCTTGTTCTGCAATAGTTTTAACTTTTCCAGCCCAAGGATAAACTGTACGTGAAATTAATGCACATATGATATTAGAATCAATGTTAGCATTTTCCAAAAGTTTTTGAATTTTAATATCATTGTTGATAAAATTGATGACTCTTTTTTCATGTGGTTTATCAACAGATTTTTCAGGATCAAAATCATGTAAAAGCGCTGATGCGTATAGATATCTAACATCGTTCAGTGTAAACTTGTTTTCATTAAGTGCACTAGCAGCTGACATCAGTGTTACATAGGTTACTTCCAATTCGTGATCAATGTTATGATATCCATAGTAGTCACTTGAAAGCCCGTTTTTGTTGAATAATTCAATTGTATAATCAAGTAATTTGACATTTTCTTCTGATGCTAAATTAACTGATGACAGCAAATCAAAAATACCATTACGTAATGAATGCGGAGTAGCAAATTCCTGCATTTCTGGAAATTCATCAATGGGGTTTTTAAGTTGTTATGCGTATCTAGCAATCTTATCCAAATACGTTATAAGTAAAATACAAGAATTTTCCATATTGGGCTTAAAACGATATTTGGTAACAAGAGGGGTCACTATGTTTGGCGTATTATTGATTACACTTTTGCTAACAATTGCTCTTGTGGGATCATATATGGACTCTATTTTGAAACAAGGTGTATTTTTCCAAGTTCGTTCTGAATTCACTGACACTCCATCAATCTATAAGAGTTTCACAAACCCTGAGAATTTTGAGAAATTTGTTCATCAGAAGATTGCTGAGCGAATAGAAATTTTAGGCCTTGATACCCCATGGTATTCTCCACAAAGAATTGGTTATACTATGCTGAAAATTATTTTGTTAGATTTTGGTAATGCAACTTTTCTTACAAGTGATACTGGTTCTTCTAATGTTGGCGATATTCTTCTTGAAAAAATTCCAAAAACTGTATTACTGTTTACTACTGCCACCATAATAATTTCAATAATTGGAATATTACTAGGTGCGGCATCAAGTAGTAAAATTGGATCGAAAACTGATAGATTAACATCTACATTTGCAGTAATCAGTAGTAGCTTCCCAGTATGGTGGATTGGTATGCTTATGATATTTGCATTTGCATTTGTATACCAAATTTTTCCTGCCAGAGCAACACCTGATATTGAACCTGGTGACCCAGGATACATTCTATCACTTTTGTATCATATGGCACTTCCTGTAATTACAATCGTCATGATTGGATTTGGTTCATGGGCATATCTAGTCAGAAACTTTATGGTGGGAGTTATGCAAGAAGATTTTATTTCTGCAAAAAAAACTATGGGAATTAATAAAAAGAAAATAATCTATAGACACGCCTTAAAAAATGCTGCACCACCAATTGTTACAATACTAGCTCTCAGTTTATCAGGTTCCTTAGGTGGCGCAATAATTACAGAAGCGGTATTTGATTGGCCTGGTATGGGCAGATTGTATTTTGAGGCAATTAACGTTATGGATCTTCCTGTGATAATTGGATCAACATACGTACTCACAGTTTTATTTTTGATTAGTATCTTTATTGCAGACCTTCTCTATGGGTACTTTGATCCACGCGTGAGGACTGGAACATGAGCAGTGTTTCCACAGAGGACATTAAACGTGAGTTTGCAAAAAGCATACTTGGAATAACTGGAGTTGCAATCATTGTTGTTTTAATTACAATTTCTGTTATAGCGGTCATAACTATTCCAGCATCAACATTTCAAGAATGGAATAATCCAGAAAAATGGTTAAATAATCCAAAAACATCAATTCCGATTTGGGCGAACTATTTAACAGCCGAAAAAACTCCAGAACATAAAATATTAGAACCAGAAATATTTCAAACAAATTCTGAACAATTATTTTTAACATCACAACAGTTCCTTGTTAATTTTGAATTTGATGACTTTCCAAGTGACTTTGTATATGAATTTGAAACTAAATATTCTAATTCACATTTAATTTCAGTTAATCTATTACGACCTGATGGTATGGAAATGAACCTCTTGACCACATCACTTCCATTTTCTGAGATTGAAACTAATTACAAGCAAAGAATTTTTTCAACAGATGAAATGATAAAAAAGAACTTAATGATGAACCCAGATATTTTTGCGTTTGACATATCTAAAAAAAGTGTGACAGATATTTTATTTTCAGATATATCTGAAAATAAAGTTCTCAAAGGAAATTATGTATTTGTAGTGAATACATATGATACAAACAGTCAAAGTAAAATTATTGATTCCAGAATTATTCTTGGTGGTAAAGCATTTGGTTTAATGGGGACTGACGAGTTAAGAAGAGATCTTGCAATAGGTCTTCTTTGGGGCACACCACTTGCATTGTTTATAGGAATATCTGTTGCGATTGGTTCTGTTGTTGTTGGATTAATTTATGGGGTGTATTCTGGATATAAAGGAAAAAAAACAGACGAGGCTATGATGCGCTTCAATGATATAATTTACGCCTTACCTGCATTACCATTTCTCATAATATTAGCAGTCACAATTAGCAATAGTATTTTTCTAATGATTGGATTTTTAATGATTTTTAGTTGGGTTGGAATAGCTAAGGTGTCAAGAAGTATGTCACTTCAAATAAAAACTAGGCAATATGTTGAGGCTGCAAAAATTATGGGTCAGAAGGATAGCAAGATAATCTTCAGGCATATGATCCCACAACTTCTGCCATATGCATTTGCTAGCATTGCAATTTCAGTTCCTGCTGCAATTACAACAGAAGCTGGATTGAGTTTTCTTGGACTAGGCGATCCATCATTTCCAACTTGGGGGCAAATACTTCACGATGCTAATACATATGGTGCTGCAGCACAAGGATTTTGGTGGTGGATTGTTCCACCTGGATTATTAATTGCAATAACTGGTCTTGCGTTTGTTTTTATAGGAAATGCATTAGATTCGATTGTAAATCCAAAATTAAAAAGATGATTTAACTAAAAACTAAATTTTCTAATAATATCAATGGTACTATCATTAAGTTTTATTGTATATGTTGCAGAATTTGGATCAGAGTTTTTTGTTTCAGCTAAAATATCAGCAAATTTTGTTTTTTTCTCTTCTGTTGCCCCTGCCTCATGTGCACATAGATTAAATGACT
>CAYOOR010000072.1:0-2869 GCA_964405695.1 uncultured Alphaproteobacteria bacterium | reverse complement strand
TTAAAAAAATGCCAGAGAAATGGGGAACACTTGACACTTATATTGTTTACACTTGTCTTGTGAATAAAATTGAGATTAAAACAATTGATGTGTTATTTAACACTAGAAAATACGGTGATTCAAAGTGGAAAAATAATTTTAAAAATTTTATAAGTCATATATTTTTCAACATAATATATTTATTTAAATTAAGATTTTCAAAAAAAGACAAATAAAATGATAATAATAACACAAAGATCTTCGCTTCGATCATTATCCACCTATTTTGACAGTATAAAGCACTGAAGTTGTCATTTACATTTAAATTCTTTTGTGTGTTATGGCGCAATATTTATCATTTTTTGGAGCCGGTACTTTGACGCAAACGATGTGCGTAGTTAATATAAATTTTGGATCTGCAACCTCTCTTTTATTCAATATAAATATATCGTCTTTTTTTAAAATCTTATTTCTTATTTTCATTTTACCCTTCACAATCAAGTTTATTTCAATAGCTTTTTTGTGATAATGGAAAGGCCATTTTTCATTTTTTTTGTGTACTTTATAAGATACTTCAAATTTTGAAGTCTTCAAGACAGTTGGGAAAAAATTTCCTATGTACCAGCCACCTTTCATTTTATTAAAATTATATAGTTTCATATCTACTTATTTTACTTATTAAATATTTTTTATTAAAATCTTTTACGTTATCCACCTTAATTGTTTTTGCGCTTGATCTTTTTGCTGCTAGTAAACCTACCTCAGAATCTTCAAATATTAAACAATTTTCTTTTTTTAGACAAAGTTTTTTCATTGCATAAATATACGGTGCTGGATTTGGCTTTGGTTTTAGTTTATTTTCGTTGGTAACTATTACTGAAAAAAATTTATTTATTTTCATTTTATTTATGATAAAAAGAGTAGTTTTTAGATTTGCATTAGTTACTAGTGCGCACTTATAGTTGTTTTTTTTTAAATAAATAAAAATACTATAAATTTCCTTTGAAAAAATTTTTCTCTTTTTAATTTCTCTTTCAAAGATTTTTTTTTTGTCTATATAAATATTTTTTAATTGATTTTTTTTTAAATAATTTGCTTCACTAAAGATTTTTAATTTTTCTTTTGTCGTAATTGTTTGTTTTAATATTGATTTTATATGATTGTTTACTTTCACATAAGGACTCAAAGCTTTAGCAGTTGAATCAATTTGCAATTGATGGGTGTCAATTAGGACGCCATCTAAATCAAATAATATTCCTTTTATCATTAAATAATATTCCTTTTATCATTTTTAAACTTGGTTTTAAATAAGTTATAATCCTTAGGTATTCCGATTAAAAAATAGTTTTTTGGTTTTAATAAGTAGCTAGCTATTTTCATTTTTTTTTTCTAATAAAAAATTATAAGTTTCAGAAACATATGGTTCAGTATTTAACTTTTTATTTTTTATTTTTTTTATTAACTTTTTTGCAGATAAAAAAAAATAGCTTGTTTTTTTCCAATAGTGAATTCCAATCAAAGCATTATTTGAAATTACTTTTTTTTCTGCAATTTTTACAACAAGATTGTTATTAACTTTTGCAAAACTATTTTTTTTATTTTTAGACTTATAGGTTACAACTCCACCATCATAATTTTTTTTTTTCATTAATTTCAAAAATTTATCTGAGTTCCAATCCATATATTGGTCACAATTAGAGGTTAATAGAGGTATATTTTGGGATATATTTCTAACTTTTAATAATGTTTCCACTGCACCAGAAGTTTTTTTTTTTAAATATACTATTTTTTTTATATCTGTATATTTGAGAAGAATTTTTTTAAGCTGGTTGTTAAAATTTTTATTTTTATATTTTCTTACGACAAAATAAAAATTTGCATTTTTTATATCTAGAGTTTCAATTGCAATTTCTATTAGTGTTTTATTAAAAACTTTGATTAAGGGTTTGGGTTTTTTAAAACCAGCTTCCTTGAATCTTCTTCCTTCACCGGCCATTGGAATAATAACATTAATTTTTTGCATCTTTGACTTTGTTTAGATATCTTTCTGTATAATCTGTACATAGGCCGTCAAAAAATTTTACATCTATATTATGTAGTTCTGGTAAACAAATTATTGAACGTTTAGATGGAACTTTGCAAGTAGGATGACACCACACCCATCCTTTAGAAGTAATTGTTACTTTATCGTCTTCGTGCCAAAAAAAATTTACATCTATTTTTTGAAGAGCGGAAATTACTTCAATATTTTTTGCATGACACCATAATCCATCTTTTTTTAAAAATTCAACATTTACGTTGTAATGCTTATTATTTTTAAAATCATGACATAGTGTAAAAACTCCAGATTGATACCAGACGTCTATTTCACATTCATAACCAAGTTTTAGCGCTTCTTCTATTTTTTTCGGACTATTCTCAGTTTCAGATTCTGGTCCGTTTAAATTTCCTCTATGAGAAATAATTTTCATCTAATAAAAACCCAAGTTATCAATATATTATTCTTTAATATCAACTTGAAAGAAAATATCAACTTGAAAGAATACTAAGATCGATATGATGAAAAACCTTAATTATTTAAATGGATTGTCAAAAAATCATTTCAATAATATATTTTTTTTTATGACTATCGAGTGACAAGGGGAAAAAAATGTTATAAAAACTATTAAATAGTTGGTGTGTAGCCTAGGAATTAAGCTAAACTGTTAAGATGTAAGCTAAGAGTTCGAATTCCTTCAGAAACTCCGGATAATGTGTTAAATTTATACTTTAATGAATAAAATATCTGTAATCATACCTAATCATTCAAATAAAAATCTTGATAAATTAATTGATGAAATAAAAAAATTTAAGCCCCTAGAAATTATTATTATAAATAACAAGTCACAAG
>CAYOOR010000071.1:0-6686 GCA_964405695.1 uncultured Alphaproteobacteria bacterium | reverse complement strand
ATTTGCCAAAATGAGTGAAGACGCTGAGGTATATGCTCTAGCATTATATATCGAAGATGATATTCAAGCATCAGATAAATTGATATTGACCCCGGGTTTAAGATATGAAAGTTATTATTTAATCCATAATGATAGAGAAAGAAAAGATGGATGTGGAGAAACTGGAGTAACTGATTGTAATAATTATACATCTTATGAAAAAGATGAATATATTCTTTTACCTGGTCTTGGTTTTACTTATGAACATAATAATGCAAATCAAATTTACGGAGGTGTACACATGGGTATGGCACCACCAGCAGTTGGAGATGCAGGATATAGACAAATTTCTAATTTAAAAGCGCAAAAAAGTTTTAATTTTGAACTTGGAATAATTAATAGTACTTTTGAAGATAATTATGGTGTGACTTTTGAAACTGCTGCATTTAGAACTGTAGAACGTAATAGACCTGTTAAATCATCATTAAGAACAACTGGAACAGGTTCAACTCTTAAAAATATTGGTACAACTTTCACAGATGGTTTAGAATTTTCTGCGAATTGGGACCAATCAAAATATACAAAAAATTCACGTAATTGGTTTGCAACTTTATCTTATAGTTTTATGTATCCAAAATTAAAGACTCATCAAAAAGGTGAAAGAGATGCAGATGATGATGCAGGTTCAGTTGTTATAGTTGATGATATTTATGAAAACGATATTCCTTTTGTTCCAAGACACAAAGGGTTAATTACTGTAGGTTATGGAGTTCCAAATAAATGGGATGTAAGTACAACTGCGAGATATAGAGGAGAATATTTTACTGATATTGATAATTCAAAAGGCATTGGTCAAGCAGGGCGTTTTGGTCAGGTTGATGACCACTGGGTAATAAATGCTAGAGGAAATTATACTCTTTCAGGATGGAATAATTCAACTTTGTATTTAAGTGTGTCAAATTTAGCCGATACAAAATATATTTCATCAATTTCAGCTGAGGGTCTAAAAGTCGGTAATGGTAGATCTATTATGAGTGGAATTGAATATAATTTCTAAAAGTTTAGTATAATCAATTACTTATTTTTATTTTTTTTTCCTTTTTTGCCATAATTTTGCCAAATATATAACTATATTAATAAATGTCGGGAAACTTTTTTTCCAGACGCATTATTAACCTGTTTAGGGAGAATAAAAAATGACTTGGTATACACCTAAAGTATCAGAAGTTGCTGTTGGTCTTGAAATTAACAGCTACGCTTGCGCTGAAGTCTAATTTGACTGAGTCAAGCGTTTAATCGATTAAACGTAAAACCCTCACTGGTAGCTAGAACTATGAAAATTTTAGTATTAGGATCGGCCGCTGGTGGGGGTTTTCCACAATGGAACTGTAATTGTTCCAATTCATCAGAAGCTAGAAAAAATCCAAAAAGAGCAATGCCAAGAACACAATCATCAATTGCTGTTTCTTCAGACAATGGACAAAATTGGTTTTTATTTAACGCATCACCAGATTTAAGACAACAAATAAATGATAATGCTTTTTTGCAGCCAAAAAACGGTATTCGTCATTCACCAATTTTAGGGGCATTTATAACAAATGGAGATATTGACCATATTGCAGGTTTATTAAATTTAAGAGAAAGCCACCCTTTGTCTATTTATGCTACTAAAAAAGTTTTAAGTATTTTAAATAGCAATACAGTCTTTAATGTATTAAACCCAGATATTGTAGATAGAAGAGAAGTTTCTTTAAATAAAACTATCTTGTTGAAAGATAAAGAAAATAATTCTTTAGGAATTGAAGTAGAAGTTTTCCCAGTACCAGGAAAAATAGCTCTTTTTCTTGAAGATAAAACTAAAGGTGAAAACTTTGGAACAGACGAGGAAGATACAATTGGATTAAAAATTATGGAAACCAAAAGTAAAAAATTTTTTTATTATTTACCTGCATGTGCTGAATTAACAGAAAGCTTGCAAAATAAATTAAAAGGAGCACCATTAGTTTTTTTTGATGGAACACTTTGGACTGATAATGAAATGTTAAATGCAAAAGTCGGTGTAAAGAAAACAGGACAAAGAATGGGGCATATGAGCATGTCTGGTCAGAATGGAACTATAGAAATATTTAAAGATTTAGCTGTTAAAAAAAAAATTTTTATCCATATTAATACTACAAATCCAGCTTTATTAGAGGATTCTAAAGAAAGAAAAAAAATTAATGAAGAGGGTTGGGAAGTTAGTTATGATGGGATGGAGGTAAATTTATGAGTGAAGCAATTGATTATAATAAATTATTATCTAATGAAGAGTTTGAAGCGCGTTTAAGAAACATTGGAGAAACACGTTATCATAATTTACACCCATTTCATAAACTTTTACATGGAGGTAAGCTTTCAAAAGGTCAAGTTCAGGCTTGGGCTTTAAATAGATATTACTATCAATGCTCCATTCCAATTAAAGATTCTGTGGTTATGTCACGTATGAAAGATCCTGAATTGAGAAGAATTTGGAGAAAAAGAATTTTAGATCACGATGGAGAAAGTGCGGACACAGGCGGTATTGAAAGGTGGTATAAACTTACTGATGGATTAGGTCTTGATAGAGATTATGTAAAATCAACAGAAGGAATATTATCTACTACAAGATTTGCAGTAGATGCATACGTTAATTTTGTTAAAGAAAGATCTTTATTAGAAGCCATTACCTCATCCTTAACTGAACTTTTTGCACCCGGTATTCATAAAGAGAGAATTTCTGGAATGCTAGAAAATTATGATTTTATTAATGATGACATTATGGCATATTTTAAAAAACGTTTAACTCAAGCTCCTGATGATGCAAAATACGTTTTAGATTATGCTTTAGATCATGCAAAAACACGACAAGAACAAGAAGATGTTTGTAATGCTTTAACTTTTAAAACACAAGTATTGTGGAGTATGTTAGATGCTTTACATTTCTCTTATCATGATCCTGGAATTATTCCTCCGGGAGCTTTTCAACCGAAAGAATAATTAAAATGAAAGAAAGATTATTATTAAAAAGTGAAACTATTCCAGTAATACCAGAGCATGTAAGATTTGAGTTCAATGAAGTTAGAAAAGAATGGGTTTTGTTAGCTCCTGAAAGAGCTTTATATCCGGATCCAATAGCTACTGAAGTATTAAAAAAATGTGATGGTAAAATTAGTATACAATTAATTGCTGAAGATTTAGCAAAGAAATATAAAGCTCCAGTTGAGAAAATTGTTGAAGATATTACTAGTATGTTGCTAAATTTAGCTGATAAAGGATTTTTAAAAGAATGTTAAAAAAAGCAAAATTAAATGCACCACTTGCAGTTTTAGCTGAACTATCTCACAGATGTCCATTAAGCTGTGCTTATTGTTCTAATCCAATTGAACTTATTCAAAAAAATAAAGAACTAGAAACTAAAGATTGGTTAAGAGTAATTGATGAAGCTGCAGATATGGGTATTTATCAAATACATTTTTCAGGGGGGGAGCCGACAGCTAGAAAAGATTTAGAAGATATGGTCGAACATGCACATAAAAGAAAATTATATACAAATTTAATTACTTCTGCTGTTTTATTGCAACGTGAGAGATTAGAAAAATTAAAAAAACTAGGTTTAGAACATGTTCAAATTAGTTTTCAAGATAGTGAAAGTGAAAATGCAAATAGAATTGGAAATTTTAAAAATGGACATGAAAAAAAATTAGAAGTAGCAAAGTGGGTTAGAGAGCTTGGTATGCCACTTACAATAAATGCCGTAATGCATAGACAAAATTTACATAATTTAGAAAATATGATACAAATGGCAAAAAAATTAGATGCAGACAGATTAGAAGTTGCAAACGTTCAATATTATGGCTGGGCTTTGAAAAATAGAGCTGCTTTTATGCCAACAAAAGATCAGTTAGAAAAATCAATGAAAATAGTTGAAAAAGCCAGAAAAGATTTAAAGGGAATTTTAGCGATTGATTATGTCTTACCTGATTATTACGCAAAAAAACCAAAATCTTGTATGGGCGGATGGGGAAGACAGTTTTTAAATATTGATCCTGAAGGTAATGTACTTCCATGCCACGCAGCACAAACTATAAAATTTTTTAAATTTGATAATGTTAAGAAAAAAAGTCTTTCTTGGATTTGGAAGAATTCTGAACCTTTTAATAAATTTAGAGGAACGGATTGGATGCCTTCAATTTGTAAAAGTTGTGATAGAAGAGAAATTGATTGGGGTGGATGTCGATGTCAAGCGCTAGCACTAACTGGTGATGCAGGTGCAGTAGATCCAACTTGTGAATTTTCTCCACTACATGAAAAAATATTTGGATCAGCCACTGAAGAATCAGGTCAGGAAGCACCAGAATTTATTTACAGATTACCTTCTAACAAAGATGTAGAACCGGTTAAAAAGTAATTATTCTTTTAAAGGATTCCCTAAATCATCTAATAAAGGAATGTTAAAATCTCTGAGAATTTTATTAATTTCTTGTTGATTATCTTTAATTAAATCATTAATAGTTTTTTCCCATTCAGGTTCATTTCTTCTTATTCCCATAGTAAATCTAAAAATCATTTTCCCTCTTCCTATATTTTCAACATTTGACAAAGCAGTAAATTTAATTTTTTTTTTTACTTTTGTTGATTCATAGCCAGCATATGGTCCCCAAATAACAGCTAAGTCAAGCTCACCATTAACCAAATCATTCGTCATATCTACCCAGGGCTTTTGTTTTCTTGGATCTGCTGCTTGTAAATAAAATTTAGTTTGTTTTATTAAGCCATGTTTTGCAACATGACTAGAAGGAGGAGTTGCGTGAATAATTCCAATTTTATAGTTTTTTTCTTTAATTATAGGATCAGAAAATGATTTAACATCAATATTTTTTTCTTCTAAAGTCATCATCATATAAGAGGAAATATAAAACGGATTAGTGTTTTGTACTAGCTCATGAATTGCAGGAAATGTTATTATAAGATCACAATTTTTAGCATCTAAAGTTCTTCTTACAAAACCCGATGTCATTGGATACCAAGAATAAGTTACAGGGAGATCTCCTAATTTTTTTGCAAATAACTCAGCAATTTTATTTTCGTATCCTTCTAATTTTTGATTGGAATAAGGAAGATTATTTGGGTCTGCACATATTCTTAAAGATGATCTAACACCCACTTCTCCAGTAATTTGCTGTGCACTATAGGATGTGTCATAAAATAAGAAAAGATACAAAAAGCATATCAAATATATTTTCAATGATTTGAACAACTCGAAATTATTTTAATTTCCAGCCTTTACCAGGACGATCTCTAGTTTTTAATTTACCATCTGCCATTGCTGCAACATATCCGTATATACCATCAATGTTCTTCATAACATCTAAAACATCACCGTGTTGAGGCATAACATTTACAGTACCACCAGCCATTTCTCTTTTATATCCATTAACCACAGTATCCATAAACCATTCATAAGTAGTTTCGTATACAACACCGTTACCAGCTTTACCACCACCTTTTACATGATTAAATGACTCTAGTAAATTTGGTGCAAATGAGCTACCTCTAGCTGCTTTACCATGGCAAACATGACAATTTTGGTGAAAAATTCTATAACCATAATAACTTGCTTTATTTATAGCTTCTTTTTCACTACCATCTCCACTTGGATTAGGTATAACATAATAAGGTTTTTCTGGAGTGAATTCAAAATCATGATGATCTGAATATGCATCTTTAGTTGATAGTGTTAAAAAGCAAATAAAAGAAATTAAAACTAATAATTTTTTAAAATTTAAAAACATGTTTATCCCCTATAAAACAGTCTTAAAAGAATAATAAATTTTATTCTAAAAATAACAATACTTTTTTTTATTAAAAAAAAGCCCGGAAAAAAACCCCGAGCTTTTTTTGATTTAACTAAACGATATTAAAGACTGAAAACAGTCAATGTACCGCCAAGTTTAGTCCAATTGTGTAGTGCTTTATATGCACCAACAGCACCTAGACCTGCTGTGTCTTCAGTAAGACCAGCTGCTAGACCAATTCCAGCCCAACCGCCAACACCTGAAAGCACACCGATGTATTGCTTACCACCATGCGCCCAACCGTTAACGTTACCGATGATTCCAGAAGGTGTACGGAATTTCCAAAGTGTTTTACCATTATCTGGATCAACAGCTTTGATGTAACCTTCAAGAGTACCATAGTACCATACGTCACCACCAGAAGTTAAAGCACCACTCCAAACTGAGAATGGTTCTTTTTTAGCCCAGAGGATTTTACCTTTCCCAGCGTCCCAGCTAAGAAAGTTACCTAAGTGAGTACCACCTGGAGCAGGAAACATGCTCAAAGTAGCTCCAACATAAGGTTGTCCCGCTGTGTATGAAACACGGAATGGTTCATAGTCCATACAAACATGGTTTGTAGGAACTGCGAATGTTTCCCTTTTTGGATCATAAGCAGCAGGTTGTTGGTCTTTAGTACCAAGAGCTGCAGGACAGATGTTTTTAGTAGTTACATCTTCACCACCCGCTTCTGTGCTGTACTTTTTAACACGATCATGAAGACCAGTTTTAAGGCTTTGACCTCTTGACCAGTTAGTAGCAGGATCATACTTCTCTATAACTAGAGGTTCACCTGTTTTTCTGTCCCAAGTGTAAGCAAAACCGTTTCTATCAAAGTGAACGATAGTTTTACGT
>CAYOOR010000070.1:0-6127 GCA_964405695.1 uncultured Alphaproteobacteria bacterium | reverse complement strand
AGATAAAAATCAAGAAATTAATCAAAATAATAATATTATTTTAGAAATGAATAAAACAATATTTAATGTTACAGAAGATTACGAACATTTCAGATTTAATAGAGCTATTGCAAGAATAAGAGAATTTACTAATTTAATTTTTGATAATGAAAAAAAATTAAAAGAAGAAAAAATATTATTTAAATTCATTATCGAAAATGTAATTAAATTAATTAGTCCTATGACGCCACATATAGCTGAAGAAATTTGGCAATTTTTAGGAAATAAAAAGTGTATAGTTCAAACAGATTGGCCTGTTGTAAATAAAATGTTTCAAAAAAAAGAAGTTGTAATAATTGCTGTTCAAATAAATGGGAAGTTAAAAGGTACTATTGAAATTTCTGAAGAAATGAATTCAAAAGAAGTTGAGAAAAAAGCATTTTCTTTACTAAAAGTTAGTAAGATAATAGAAAAAAATAAACCAAAAAAAGTAATAGTAATTAAAAATAAAGTAGTAAATATAGTTATTTAAATGAAAAACATTATCAGATTTTTAATTTTTAGTATGTTTTTTTTGAATTTAAATTGTGGTTACGAACCAATTTATCAAAAAAATACAGAAATATCTCAAAATTTATTATCTGTTTCTGTAAAAAATATTAAAGATAGACCTGGTCAAATTTTAAGGAATTTATTAATTAATAAATTAAATCCTGAAGGCCAAAGAGTGATAAAAAAATATAATTTAATTGTAGAATTATCAGAAAGTAAGACTGAATTAGGTATGAGACAGGATATGTCTGCTACAAGAACAGATTTACAAATTTCAGTAAAATATACTTTAAGAGATCTTACAAACTCAAAAATAGTTTTGGAAGGAAATAAAAAATCAGTATCTAGTTATGATGTGGTAGAATCTGTTTATGCAACTCTTGTCGCGGAAAAAGAAGCAAGAAAAAAAGGAATAGAAGTATTAAGTGATGATATTTTTTTAGATTTAGCAGTTTTTTTTAGAAAATAATATAAATTAATAAATTTTTATTTTATTTGGATTATTTTTTAGTAAAGTTAGCATATTTTTTTTTTCTATTGAAACACATCCCTTAGTTTCAATTTTTTTATTTTTATCAAATAAGTGTAAAAAAATTTCACTTCCTTTATTTTTTTTTACAGGGTCCATATTATAATCTAGCACAATTAAAATATCGTAAAGAGAGTCTTTTCTCCATAATTTTTCACTTAAAGTTATATTATTTGTTCTATAAATTTTATTGTAATTAGTATTAGATGAAACATCGCAACAAACGTGGTTTTTTTGAATTACTATTTTTGTTAATTTTGTTTTTATATTTTTAATTCTATCTTTTCTATACATTATATTTTTAATTTTGAAAATTCCTTTTGGAGTTTTAAGATCCCCCTCTTTTTTATTATTCGTAATTCCATTTTCGCCTAAACCACATTTGAAAAAAAGTTTTCCAAATTTAAGCATTCCTAATTTATTAACTAAAATAATCATATTTTAAATATTGAAATATATTTATGGTAAGTGAAATAAAAAAAATTAATATAATAAATATTATGAAAATATTAATTGTTGAAAATAATTTTCTTTTAAAAGAAAATTTTTTCTCTCAATTAGATTTAAAATCAGATTTTAATCTATTATTTTCATCTTCAATATTAAAAAGTAAAAATATCATAAAAAAGCAAAAAATTGATTTTATTATTATTTCTTCGCTTGGATTAAAATTAAATTCATTTAGTGTTATAAATGAAATTTTTGAACACAAGCCTAAAAAAAAAATAATTCAAATTCTAGATAAGTTTAATGATAATAAGCATGAATATTCTTCTTATTATTTAAAAAAACCAATTATATTTAACAAATTATTATCTTTTATAATAAAACCAAAAAAAAAAAATTATCAAAAAAAAAATATATAATTAAAGAATGGTTTAATTTTCAAAAGATACCAAAGGAAACTTTTTTATAAAAAAAATAAAATGGAAATTATTTTAACAGAAAAGGAGTCTGATATTTTGGGTTATTTAATAAAAGAAAAAAAATTTGTAAAAAAAATAGATTTATTACATAACATTTGGGGATTTAATAATAAAGTAAAAACCAGAACATTAGAAACTCATATTTATAGATTGAGAAAAAAAATAAATAAAAATTTTGGTATAAAAAAATTTATTTCTGTTCAAAATAATTCTTATAAAATAGTTAAATAATTATTTAATTAATTTAAAAACCTTAGAATCAAATTTAATATTTCTTTTTATTTTTAATAATGAAACAGTTGTATCTATATCTTGATCATCAGATATTATCAATTTTTTTAATTTTATAGGATTTGACGAAAAAATTAAATTTATACTTTTAATATTTTCAATATTTTTATCTTTTATAGTTAAAGTGATTTTACCTTTTTTATTTTCTAGTTTTTGTATATGAAAATCTTTTTTTAAATAAATGAATTTATTAAATAAAATCCA
Source organism: uncultured Alphaproteobacteria bacterium (assembly GCA_964405695.1). Taxonomy (GTDB): domain Bacteria; phylum Pseudomonadota; class Alphaproteobacteria; genus CAYOOR01. Next base: position 3,646 of record CAYOOR010000070.1, on the reverse strand, counting down.
TGCGGGACTTTTTTCAATTACTACAGATTGTATTTCATTTATATCAATATCATAATAGTGTAGCCATTCACCATCAGCGATAATAAGTAATTTATTTTTTTTTTTATATTCAATTCTTAATTTTCCAGGTTTAGATAATAAAATTTTTCCAGTTTCTTGAAACCCATCTGAAGAACTTTGTATAAATGTTGATGAAATATTATTAAAATTATTTAAATAATTTTCTAATTTTTTTATTAATTTTTCATCTAAAGCAAATACTTTTGTATAATTAAAAAGTAATAAAAATACTAAGAGAAAATATATATAAACTTTTTTCAATTTATTTAGAATAATTTTTTATTTATTGACTAAAACTTCTCTTCTTCCAATTCTATCAGCTTCAGAAACAATATTATTTTCTTCCATTGCTTCAATTATATTTGCGGCTCTATTATAACCTATTTTAAAATGTCTTTGTATTAGACTAGTTGATGCTCTTCCTTTCGAAATAACTAACTCAACTGCTTCAGAATAAAATTCATCTTTTTCATTTAAATTAATATCATTAATTTTATTTGATCTGTCATCTGTAATTCCATCTATATAAGAAGGCTTACCTTGAGATTTAAGAAAATTTACAACTTTACTTACTTCACTATCACTAACAAATGGTCCATGCACCCTTTTTATGTTACCAGCACCTGACATGTAAAGCATATCTCCTTGTCCTAATAGATATTCTGCTCCTTGTTCACCGATTATTGTTCTACTATCTATTTTAGTGGCAACTTGATAACTTATTCTGGTAGGAAAATTTGCCTTTATAGTACCTGTAATTACGTCTACAGAAGGTCTTTGTGTTGCAACAATTAAATGAATACCAGCTGCCCTTGCCATTTGAGAAAGCCTTTGAATACTTGCTTCAACATCTTTACCAGAAACTAACATAAGGTCTGCAATTTCATCAATAATTACGACTATGTACGGAAATTTTTTAAATTCTATTCTTTTATCTTCATATATAGGCTTACCCGTTTGGCTATCAAAACTTGTTTGTATTTTTTCTACAGTAATATCTCCATTTATTTTTTTATCATTAATTTTTTTATTATAAGATTCTATATTTCTAACACCGATTTTTGACATTAATTTGTATCTTTTTTCCATTTCTTCTACTAACCATTTCAAACTATGAATTGCCTTTTTTGGATTTGTAACAACAGGTGTTAATAAATGAGGAATTTCATCATAAACTGATAATTCAAGCATTTTAGGGTCAATCATTATAAATTTACATTGATCAGGTCTTAAAGAATATAAGATTGACAGAATCATTGCATTTAATCCAACAGATTTACCCGATCCCGTTGTACCTGCAATTAAAAGATGAGGCATTTTGGATAAATCTTGAATTACTATTTTTCCGGCAATATCTTTACCAAAAACTAATGGTAAACTTGCATGAAAGCTATCAAAGTCTTTTAAGCTAAAGATATTTTTAAGATTTACTGAATCTCTTTCTTGATTTGGCAATTCAATTCCAATAGCATTTTTATTTTTAAAATTAGAAATTCTTGCGGACCCAGCACTCATAGATCTTGCAATATCATCTGTTAAATTTATTATTCTTTTTGTTTGGACACCTGGGGCAGGTTCTAATTCATATAAGGTTACAACAGGGCCTGGATTAATTCCAACAACTCTAGCTTCTATATTGAATTCTTTTAAAACATTTTCTAATAATTTTGCATTCTGTTGAAGTAAATCTTTATTATGCTGATTTATATTTTTTTTATTATCTTCACTTTCGAGTAAATCTATTTTTGGTAATATATAATCTGAATTTTCTTCAAAATTAAATTTTGGTTCTACTGATTCTTTGTATAATTTTCCAGGTTTAGAATAATCTTTTTTTTCTGTAAATAAATCATCAGAGGCATTTTCCTGAATTAATTTTTTTTTGAAGAATAAATTTATTATTTTGGATACAAAAGGTTTTAAAAAATTTAAAAATTTTATAAAAAATAAAATTATTAATTTTGAAAGCTTTATTATTAATTCGAAAGTTTTTTTTAATTTTAAAAAAAAAGTATTGCTAACTTTTGCCCAGTCAGATTGATTTAATCCTAATGTGAAATTGATACTAAAAAAGGTAAATAGAAAAAAAAATAAATTAATATATGTTTGATTTATTTCGAATTTATTATCTTGAAAAAAATTTGAAATATAAAGTAATGAATACTTTCCAACTAGTCCCCCTGATTCAGTACTTAGATTAAAAGCATTTAAAGAACTTAATGTAATAGATGCAGAAATTAATGTTATAGGGATAAATATAAATCTAATCCAAAAAAGAGATATTTGTTTATGTATAAAAAATTTTATACCCCACACAAAACTTATTAAAAAAATAATAATTGAAGAACTGCCAAATAATTTAATTAATAAATCTGAGGTATAGGCCCCTGAATTTCCTAGGAAATTTTTTGTATTATTATCACTCAAATAAGAGAAAGAAGGATCATTAATATTAAATGATATTAAAGAAAATCCAATTGCAATACTAAATATTAAAAGAATTATACCCAGCGATTCTATTAGCCTTTTTTTAAGAGGACTATTTAAGGAGTCAGATGAATTATTAAACTTTAAAACCATATTAAAGTATTAACTTTATTACATCCCAACACTTATAGATTTATATAAGTTTTAATATAAAACAACAATTTTTTATTAATTTTTATTTGACTTATAAAGCTTTCGAACCTTTCTCCCCTGTTCTTATTCTTATTGCTTTATCAATATTTAAAGAAAAAATTTTACCATCTCCTATTTCACCTGTGTTAGCAGCATTTTTAATAGTTTTTATTACTTTATCTTCCATTTTTTTATCTATAACTATTTCAATTTTTATTTTTGGTAAATATTTAACTGCATATTCCGAGCCTCTGTAGACTTCTTTATGCCCTTTTTGTCTTCCGAATCCTCTAACTTCAGAAACTGTCATACCTTCAACACCTATTTTACTTAAAGCTCCTTGAACATCTTCAAGCTTAAATGTTTTAATTATAGCTATAATTAATTTCATATATTTTTATTATTTTACGATAAATTTTTATAAATGGTAGCCTCTTTCACCATGACTTGTAATATCTAAGCCTTCTTGAGCATCTTTATTAGAAACTCTTAAACCAAATAATGCTTGAGTTATTTTTACAATTATAATTGTTACTATACCTGAGAATATAGCTACAGAAAGAATTCCAACAATTTGTATTTTTGCTTGTTCCCAATTTCCAGCTGTTCCTCCAATAGCTTCGTTTGCTAAAAAACCTACCATTAGAGTTCCAAGCATACCCCCTATACCATGTACTGCAAAAACATCTAATGAATCATCAATATTGAATGTATTTTTTATTAATCCTGCAAAATAATAACATATTGAACCAGCAAGCAATCCAATAATGAATGCTGATTGAGGATCAACAAATCCGGACGCTGGTGTTATAGTTGCTAATCCTGCAATTGTTCCAGTAACAATTCCTACTAAGCCAGGCTTGCCATTTTTATACCATTCAATTGCCATCCAAGTTAATGATGCCGTTGCGGCAGCTATATGTGTAACAAGTATTGCCATTCCAGCATTTGCTCCAGCGGATAAAGC
>CAYOOR010000069.1:0-3027 GCA_964405695.1 uncultured Alphaproteobacteria bacterium | reverse complement strand
ATATATAAATTTTTTTTTTTCAAATTTTTTAATGTTGTGGATAAGGCATTAATGGCAATTTTTTTTTGACAACATACAAACAATATGACCCTTTTTTTAAAATTTATTTTTTTATTAAAAAGATTTTTATTTATATTTATTTTTTGTAATCTTCCTGGCCATTCAACATTTCTTAACCCTTTTTTTAAAAATTTTTTTTTAAATTTAAATTTTTTATCAATTATATCTAGAGTTTTTAACGCGATTCCAGCATTAATAATTTGATGATTTCCTTCAAGGTTTGGTAGAGGAAATTTTTCTTTAAATAATTTATTTTTTGAAAAAATAATATATTTCTTTTTTTTATTTAGTTTTATAAACCAATCTTTTTTATAAAAAAAAGTTTTTGCATTAAGTGCGTTTGCTTTATCAATTATAATTTTTGATGCATCTTCTATTTGATTTCCTAATATAACAGGAATATTTTTCTTTATTATTCCAGCTTTTTCTACTGCAATTTCTTTAATATTTGAACCCAAATAATTTGTATGGTCAATTGAAATTTCATTAATAATTGTTATTAATGGATTTTTTATTACATTTGTTGCATCTAATCTACCACCTAACCCTGTTTCTAATATTGTGAAATCTGCGGGTTTTTTTTTAAAAGCTAAAAAAGCAACAGCAGTTGTCATTTCAAAAAATGTAATAGGTTTTTTATTATTTTTTTTTTCGCAAATATCTAATAATCTTTTTAAAAATTCACTTGATATGTTTTTTCCGTTAAGATTTATTCTTTCATTAAAATTTATTAAATGTGGGGAAGAATATGTATTAACCGAATAGCCTGAATTTTTAATAAATGATTTTAAAAAAGCAAGCACAGAACCTTTTCCATTTGTACCCGCAATATGAATTATATTATTAATTTCTTTTTGAGGATTTTTTAATTTAGCAAGAAGTTTATTAATTCTCTCAAGAGATAAATTAATTTTTTTTGGGTGTAATTCTTGTAATTTTTTTTCGAGATTTATATCAAAATTTTTTTGATTTATTTCACTATTAGATTTATTAAACATTTAAAAAATATTTATTTATTTTTTTTTAAAAATTTAAGAATTTTATATATTTTATTTTTTAAGTGCTTCCTATGAACAACCATATCTACCATTCCATGTTCTAGCAAATAATCGGCAGTTTGAAAATTATCAGGTATGGATTCTTTAATAGTTTGTTCAATTACTCTTCTTCCAGCAAAACCAATTGTTGCACCTTGTTCTGCAATTAATATGTCACCAAGCATTGCAAAAGAAGCACATACACCTCCAGTTGTAGGATCAGAGAGAACAACAATATATGGTATTTTGTTTTCTTTTACTTTTTGTATTGCAGCTATTGTTCGTGGCATTTGCATTAAAGAAAGGATTCCTTCTTGCATTCTAGCACCACCAGATGATGGAATTATAATTAATGGTAAATTTTTTTTTACAGAAATTTCACTTGCTTTTACAATTGAGTTTCCTACGTTTATACCCATTGAACCACCCATAAAATTAAAATCAAAAACGACAAGTAAAACTGGTACATTTTCAATTTTTCCTTCAGCCACAACTACCGCATCCTCTTCTTTTGTTTTTTTTTTTGCATCTTTAAGTCTACTTTTATAATTTTTTTTATCTTTAAAATTTAATGGATCATTTTTTCCATTTATGATTTTTATTTTTTCGAATTTATTATCATCCACAAGGAATTTTATTCGTACATCCGATGGCAATCTCATGTGTGTACCACATTCATTACACACACCGAAAGATTTTTCGTAATCTTTATAATATATCATTGTGCCACATTGACATTTTAGCCATAAATCTTTAGGCACATCTTTTTTTTTAACTAAAGATTCTAATTTAGGTTTTATATAATTTGTTAGCCAATTCATATTTTATAATGCTGTTGTTAAGTTTTTAACATATTGTAAAACATAATTTATTAATCTTTCTTTATTATATTTTTTTTTTATAGCATCTTCTACTCTTTTAATTATAGAAGATCCTACTACTACAGCATCTGCACTTTTAGATAATTTTTTTACATCGTTTTTATTTTTAATACCAAATCCTACTGCAATTGGTAAATTAGTGTATTTTTTTAAATTTTTTATTTCAGATTTTACTTTTTTATTTGAATTATGACTAGCTCCAGTAATTCCAGTAATTGAAATATAATAAATAAAACCAGATGAATTTTTTATAATTTTTTTGAATCTTTCTTTATTAGTAGTTGGTGTTGCTAATTTTATGAAATGTATTTTATTTTTCATAACTGGTATACATAATTCCCGATCTTCTTCTGGAGGTAAATCTACAATAATTACACCATCAATTTTATTTTTTTTAATTTCTTTTATAAAATTTTTTATACCAAAATTATGTATTGGATTGTAATACCCCATTAAAACTATTGGAGTTTTTGTATTTATTTTTCTGAATTTTTCTACAAGTTTAAAAGTTTTTTTTAAATTCATTTTATTTTTAAGTGCTCTGTCATTAGCTTTTTGTATTATTGGCCCATCTGCCATTGGATCAGAAAATGGCATTCCTAATTCGATTATATCTACTCCGCAATTTGGAAGATTTTTTAGTATTTTATAAGAAGTTTGAAAATCTGGATCACCTGCGGTAATAAAAGAAATAAAACCACATTTTTTTTTATTTTTTAGTTTTTTGAATTTTTGTTTTAATAAATCTACTTGTGACATTAAACTTAGATATTGATTTTTAATTTTTTTGCAACAGTAAATATATCTTTATCACCTCTTCCGCACATATTCATTATTACAATCTTATTTTTAGGCATTTTTGACGCATTTTTGATTAAGTATGCAAGAGCATGTGAAGGTTCTAAAGCAGGAATAATTCCTTCAATTTTCGAACAAAATTTAAATGCACTTAATGCTTCTTTATCAGTAACGCTTACATATTTAACTCTTTTTGTATCTTTAAGCCATGCATGTTCTGGACCAATACCAGGATAATCTAAACCAGCTGA
>CAYOOR010000068.1:0-2505 GCA_964405695.1 uncultured Alphaproteobacteria bacterium | reverse complement strand
TATAAAAATACCACACGAAGGACCATGGCCATTGCAGTAAAAGATAACTATATATATTCAGCTGAATGGGCTTCAGTACATGCTTTTGAGTTTGGAGAAATAGAGGGCCCAGATATAGACTTGTCTACCTATGAACTAAACTATCCATATATAGAAAATGGGACATCCTCTTCTATGATCGTTGATGTAGTTAATAATGGCAACAGTAATTTGATAATTTCAAATAACTATACAACAAACTCTGAATTTATTGTAGAAAATCCGCTATCACAGCTTTCTCCAGGAGAAAGTCAACCAGTTGAGATCACATACTCTGCAAACGCCAACAATGCTTCTGGCTCATATCGTATTTTTTCTAATGATGACGATGAACCAGAAATCATATGTGAAACAAATGGTAATATTAATGGAGCGAATGTAGGTCAGGAGGCACCAGATTTTAATTTAGATATCGTTGCAAATGGAGATGGAAATTTTCAACTTTCAGATCATCTTGGTAGCGTTGTAGTGATTGCTTTCTTCTCTCCAACCTGCCCAGTATGCAGTCAGGAGTTATCGGATATTGAAACTTCTATATGGCAAGAATACAATCAGGATGATGTGATTACTGTTGGTATTATTAATACAAATAGTCAAAATCAAATATCTAGCTTTGTAGAAGAAAATTCTATTACCTATCCAATACTATTTGATCCAGGGAGCAATGGGGGAGTACAGGGTGGCGACACGTATGATGACTATTATATGCCAAACGATGGTTCTCCTTATCCAAGAGACTTTATTATAGATCAAGAAGGAATTATCCAATATGCAAATAATGAAATTGATTTTGAGTGGATGCTCTATGTTATTGAACAGCTTATTGGTGAAGATATTATGATAGGAGATATAAATTTTGACAGTTCGATTGATGTTTTAGATGTTGTGCTGATTGTCAATATAATTTTAGGTGTTCTTGATCCAACAGATGTTCAATTGATTGCAGCTGATTTAAATAGTGATAACGTTGTAAATATTTTGGATGTTGTGCAAATTGTAAACATAATTCTTTCCTAAAATAATAGTTCACTAAAAATGATATTAATAATAAATTAGCCTATGATTGAAACATTAGAAAATTTAATTAATGATATAGTAGCCACCCTCTATGCCGACCCAATATATCTAGTTATTGCTGTCATCTTATCTGGATTATTAATTTTTAGTTTTTTGAAAAAGTTAATAAAAGTAGCTATCTATGTGTTGGCATTAGTTATCCTATATATAGGGTATCTCTATTTTACTGGAGAGTCGATAGAGGAAGCCAAAGAGTCGATTGAAGAAGCCAAAGAGGGAGTGGAACAGGTGATTACAAAAGTGAAAGATGGTATAGAAAATAGTATAGATGATATCCTTCCAGAAAAATAGTAATAATAGTTAATATGAACAACTATGATATCATCATACATCTTGCCTATTTAATAACATTTGTTGCGCTATCTATCAAGGATGTTCTTTTTTTAAGAATAGTTCTAAGCTTTGCATGTTTTCTGCAGGTTATATATCAATTTGGCTTTAATGATAATCCTGATATTGCTATTTGGAATGGATTGTTTCTAGCTACAAACCTTATCCAGGTAGTAAAATTAATAAAGGAAAGAAGCCCCGTTAAACTTCCCGATGATATTCAAGATATATATAGAACTAAATTTTCGGATATGACTCATCGAGAGTTTTTATATTTTTGGAGTCTAGGTAAACAAAAAGATGTAACTGACATTACGCTGATAAATGAGGGAGAATATCAAAAAAGTTTATTCTTAATACTATCAGGGACGGCTGCGGTATCAAGAGATAGTAGGGTGATTGCTACACTACATCGCCCAGAATTTGTTGGTGAGATAAGTTTTATTACAAGAGAGCCAGCTTCCGCAAATGTTGATGCTAAATCCAAACTATATTATATAGAGTGGGATCAAGAAGAATTGAGAAGATTGAAAGTAAAAAATACTGCCTTCTGGACAAAATTAAATCAGTGTTTGGGTGAAGATTTAGCTAGAAAAATCAAACATAATTCAATTATAAAAACAGAAGAGACGCAAAAGGCCGAAGGTACAATTTAATTCAATATATTTTCTTTTTTTTCCGTTGTAACAAGATGTAAAATGTATTCAATAAATACCAATGAATTCTTAAAATATTAAGGACACATAAATTCATAATTTCAGGAGACTTATTTATGCACAGATATATTGTACAATTTATTATGCTATTATCGTTTGTTTACTCATCAGGCTGGGTAGGACTAGATTCAGATAGTCCCAAGTCTGTAAAGCCAACAGTACTGAGCTCAGATATCCAGGAGACTTACCTTAATTTTCAGTTTGAAGGATACCAGATGGTAGGAACTCAGACTCCAAATGGAACAGAGTATATTATTGACCTTGTAGGTGGAACTTCAATTCTAGAAGCAGGATCTCCTGATCTTGATAAGTGGACATCTTCTATTATTATTCCAGATGAGGG
>CAYOOR010000067.1:0-5663 GCA_964405695.1 uncultured Alphaproteobacteria bacterium | reverse complement strand
TTTCCATTCTTTTGAGCTTCTTCAGCTTTTAATTGAGAGTTTAATGCAAACTCATCCTGTTGATCTCTAGTAATTTGCCATTTTTCTGCGACGTTTTCTGCAGTCACTCCCATATGATAACCATTGAAAATATCCCATATTCCATCTTTAATCATACTATCGATCATTTCAGCATCTCCCATATTTCCTGTTTGTCTTAAATGAAAACAATGAGGTGCTTGAGACATATTTTCTTGCCCTCCAGCAACAACAATTTCTGATTGATTACTTATAATTGATTCTAAACCTAAAGCTATAGATCTTATACCTGATCCACAAACTTGATTAATTGTCAAAGCAGTAACTTCATTTGGTATTCCTGCATTAATTGAAGCTTGTCTCGCAGGATTTTGTCCACATGATGCTGTTAAAACCTGTCCCATAATAACTTGAGAAACATCAGAAGTTTTAATTTTTGCTCTGTTTATTGCCTCTTTAATCGCAATAGTACCTAGATCAGCTGCACTCATATTGGAAAATGAACCATTAAAAGAACCTACAGGAGTTCTCGCAGCACTAACAATTACGACATCTGACATAAAATCTAATTTATTAAATAAAGCATTGTTTACAAGAGGTTTTTTTAATTAAATTTGCAAATCATTTAACATTTTTAAAGCAGAAATAAGTAATATTATACAAAAAAATCTTTTAACTAATAAATCATTAAAACTATGCATAATCTTTACTCCCATTGGAACAGATACATATGTTCCTAAAGTTATTAAAATAAAAGGAATAATACTTATAAAACCTAAAGAATATTGAGGTCTATTTTCTATAGCAAAACCAGAAACCAAAAAAATAAAAGTGGCTGGTAAACTTATGTAAAAACCTATACCAGAAGATGTACCAACTGCTTTTTTTATATCTCTTCCACAGCTAATTAATAATGGAACGCTTAATGTTCCACCACCAATACCTAATAAAGAAGAAATTGTAGCGATTAAAAGACTGATTATTCTTTGTATAGATTTTAAAAATTTGTAAGTTTTTTTTGAATATCTTTTTGTAAACATAGTTCGAATAGCAATAAAAAATGAAAAAAAAGCAAAAAAAATTATTAAAATTTTACCAGGTATTATCTGCGCTAACATAGCTCCCAAAAAAGAACCAATAAAAATATTATATTTCCATTTATTGAGTAAACTTGTATCTACAGAATTTCTTTTTTTATGCTCAATTAGAGAATTATAAGATGCGGGTATAATAGTAGCTAGAGATGTTCCTATAGCCATATGCATTGATATATTTTCAGAAAAATCTAAAAAATTAAATAAATGATATATAACAGGTACAACAATAATACCCCCACCAATTCCAAAAAAACCAGCTAAAATTCCAGAAATAAATCCAGTAAAAAATAAAAGAAATGAAATTATAAAAAAAGTGTTTACTTCTAACATTATATAATTTTTTAAAAAAATTATTTATACTACTTTGTAAGATTTTTTTCTACAAAAGACTTTAAAAATATGAAATTTAAAAAAAAAATTCGCATAATTATTGGTTCTTTAAATATTGGTGGAACTGAAAAACAAATTGTTAAAATTGCTAATAATTTAGCAAATAGAGGCTGGCAAATAGAAATTATTACAATAATTGAAAAAGGCAAATTATCTAAAAAACTAAATAAAACAATAAATATTTGTAATTTAAATATAAAAAAAAATTATAAATTCATTATGCTTTATAAAATAATATTAAGTTTTTACAAAAAATTCAAAAAAGATCCTTTTACACTTACACATTTTTTTTTACCACAAGCTTATATTTTAGGAATGTTTTCAGCTATATTTGCAAGAACTAAATGTGGCTTAATAATGAGTAGAAGATCTTTAAATTATTATCAAAAAAAAATTTTTTTTTGTAGAGTAGTTGAAAAATTTTTACATAAAAAAGTAAATAAAATTTTTGTAAATTCTTTATCAATAAAAAAGCAATTAATAAAAGATGAAAATGTAAAAAGTAACAAAATCAAATTAATTTATAATGGTGTTGAAACAAAAAATAAAAAAATAATTAATTCAAACAAAAATTTTAATATTATTTTGTTAGCAAATTTAATTGAATATAAAAATCATAAAATGCTTTTTTCTGCTTTAAATTTGATAAAAAATAAATTAAACAAAAATTGGAAATTATATTGTATTGGTAGAGATGATGGGATTAAAAAAAATTTAATACAATTATCAAAAAAATTAAAAATTAATAAAAAAATATTCTGGATAGAAAGTGAAAATGTAGAGAATATTTTAAAAAAAGGTAATCTTGGAATATTATGTTCAAATGAAGAAGGGTTTCCTAATGCTATTTTAGAATATTTATCATTTAATTTACCAGTAATATCTACTGATGTAGGTGGTTGCAATGAAATTATAAAAAATAATAAAAATGGAATACTGATAAAAAAAAATAATTATAATCAACTTTCTAAAGCTATTCTTTACATTTATAAAAATAAAAAATTATCAGAAAAAATCTCAAATTGTGGATACAAAACGGTAAAAAAAGAATTTACTTTGAAAAAAACAATAGATGGTCATGAAAATGAATATTTAAAATATGTAAAAACTTGACATAAAAGAATGTATGAGTATATTTCTGAAAATATTCAAAAATTAATATTAAAGCTATGTTTGCAATAATTAAAACCGGCGGAAAACAGTATAAGATCAAAGAAAATGATACAATATTTGTTGAAAAACTTAATAATAAAAAAGGAGATAAAATAGATATTAAAGATGTTTTATTATTAAGTAATGATGAAAAAGATATTAAAATTGGAAATCCTTTCTTAAAAGGAATTACAATTAAAGCTGAGGTTTTAGAACAAAAAAAGGAAAAAAAAATTATAGTTTTTAAAAAAAAAAGAAGAAAAAATTATAAAAAAAAGAATGGACATAGACAAAATATAACAGTATTAAAAATCTTAAAAATTAATAAAAAATAATTTAAAAAATGGCACATAAAAAAGCAGCAGGAAGTTCAAGAAATGGAAGAGATACAGCGGGAAGAAGACTCGGTATAAAAAAATTTGGAGGTGAAATTGTTATACCTGGTAATATCATTTTAAGACAAAGAGGTACAAAATTTCACGCTGGTGATAACGTTGGACTAGGAAAAGATCATACAATTTTTGCTCTAAAAAAAGGAAGCGTCTTATTCAAAAAAAAGAAAAATAATAGAGTTTTTGTTTCAGTAAAACCCGAATAAACTTTATTTAATCTTTTCAAATAATTAAACTTAATTTATTCTTTAATAATAAAACCAATGAAATTCTTAGATGAAGTTAAAATTTTTGTAAAAAGTGGAGATGGTGGCTCTGGTTGTAAAAGTTTCAGAAGAGAAAAGTTTGTTGAATTTGGAGGCCCAGATGGTGGTAATGGAGGTAAAGGTGGAGATGTAATTATAAAAACAGTTAGTTCTTTAAATACTCTTATTGATCATAAATATAAACAGCATTGTATAGCAAAAAATGGTAAACCGGGTATGAAAAGGAATAAAACCGGTAAAAATGCAAATGACATTATAATAGAAGTTCCAATAGGAACAGAAATACTTATGGAAGACAAAAAAACTTTAATAAAAGATTTATCAAAAAAAAATGATGAAATAATAATTGCATTCGGTGGAAATGGAGGGTTGGGTAATATAAATTATAAAAGTTCCACAAATAGGGCCCCAAAAAAATTTACTTTAGGTGATAAAGGGGAAGAAAGATGGTTATTTTTGAAATTAAAATTAATTGCAAATATTGGAATTATTGGACTTCCGAATGCAGGTAAATCATCATTTATAAAAAAAATAAGTGCCTCTAAGCCAAAAATAGGTGATTATCCGTTTACAACAATTTCACCTAATTTAGCAACTATTAAAATAGAAAATAAAGAAATAACTTTTGCTGATATTCCTGGAATTATTGAAAATGCACATAAAGGAAAGGGATTAGGCATAAATTTTTTAGGTCATGTAGAAAGATGTACAATTTTATTACATTTAATAGATGTAACAAATAACAATCTAATAAAAGATTATAAAATTATTAGAAAAGAATTGGAAAAATATAAAAATGAAGTAAATAAAAAAAAAGAAATTATATGTTTAACTAAATGTGATCTTTTAAATGAAATTGATTTAAATATTAAAATAAAGGAATTAAAAAAAAAATTAAAAAAAGAAATTTATTATTGTTCAAATTTTAATGGAAAAGGTATAAAAAAAATATTAATTAAGGCAAAACGTTTAAATGATAAATAAAAACATAAAAAAAATTGTAATAAAAATAGGATCTTCATTAGTTGCGGATTACAAAAATGGTTCTTTAAAAAAAAATTGGATTAATTCATTAGTTAATGATTTACTTTTTTTAGTAAAAAAAAAAATTAAAATTATAGTTGTTTCAAGTGGAGCAATAGCAATAGGAAGAAAAAAAATTGGTTTTTATAAAAAAAAATTAAATCTAGCTGAACAACAAGCTTCTGCATCTGTTGGGCAAATTTATTTAATAGAAAATTACAAAAAAATATTTAAAAAAAAAAGAATTGAAATATCACAAGTTTTACTAACCCTTGATGATACGATAAAAAAAGAAAAAAAAGGAAATGCAAAAAAAACTTTAAATAAATTAACTGAAAAAAAAATTATTCCTATAATTAATGAAAATGATACTGTGGCAACAGATGAAATTAAATTTGGAGATAATGACAGATTGTCTGCAAGAGTTGCTGAAATTACTAATTCAGATTTATTAATTTTATTATCTGACGTTGATGGATTATACGATAAAGACCCAAAAAAAAATAAAAAAACTAAATTAATAAAAGAAGTTAAATTAATAAATAAATCTATAATTAAAGCTGCAAGTTTTACTAATAATAAATTTGCAAAAGGCGGAATGACAACAAAAATAATGGCAGCTAGAATAGCAACAAATGCTGGTTGTGACATGGTAATAGTAAATGGAAATAAAAAAAAAATTATACAAAAAATATTTAAAGAAAAAGAAGGAACTTATTTTCACTCTAAAAAAATAAAAAAAAATAATTAAATATTAATATAATTATTTCTTTAATAGAAAAAATTGAACAAATTACAAAAAATAGCTGAATTATCAAAAAAAGCATCTAGGATCTTATCTACAACTTCGCCAAAAATTAAATCCAATGTGTTGAAATATGCAGCTCAACAAGTAAAAAAAAATGTAAAAAAAATTGAAAACGCTAATAAAAAAGATTTAAAAATTGCAAAGTTAAAAGGAGTAGATGATGCGATGATAGATAGGCTTTTACTAGATAAAAGTAGAGTTAATGCAATTGCCAAAAGTCTTTACGAAATAGCCAAATGGCCTGATCCTGTTGGAAAAACAATAAGTAAGACAAAAAGGCCAAATGGATTAGAAATTCACAAAATATCAGTTCCAATTGGAGTTTTATTAGTAATTTATGAATCCAGACCAAACGTAACTACAGATGCAAGCGCACTTTGTCTTAAATCTGGAAATAGTGTAATTTTAAAATGTGGCTCAGAAAGTTTAAATTCCTCTAAAGCACTACTTGCTTGCCTTCATGCAGGTTTAAAAAAATATAAATTGCCAACAAGTTGTGTTGAATTACTAACAACAT
>CAYOOR010000066.1:0-10674 GCA_964405695.1 uncultured Alphaproteobacteria bacterium | reverse complement strand
GTTAGCACCTGTATTAGCTACTGGAAACACTGTGGTATTAAAGCCGGCAGAGCAAACACCTTTGTCAGCATTAAGACTTGCTGAAATAATTCAAGAAGTAGGACTTCCAGATGGAGTTTTAAATGTTATTACTGGAGATGGTGAAGGCGCTGGAGCTCCTTTAGCTGCACACGACGGTGTAGACAAGGTTGCATTTACTGGTTCAACCGAAGTTGGCAAAATGATTGTTCAAGCAGCTGCTGGAAATTTAAAAAAGGTAACTCTAGAATTAGGTGGTAAATCACCTAATGTTGTTTATAAAGATGTTGCTGATATCAAAGCTACTGCTGCAGGTGCAGCAAGTGCAATATTTTTTAATCATGGACAATGTTGTTGTGCAGGTTCAAGACTATATATTGAAAAACCAATTTTTGATGATGTAGTTTCAGAAGTATCTAATATTGCTAAAGGAATGAAAGTGGCCCCTGGTCTTACAAGCCCAGATATGGGTCCGTTAGTATCTAAAGAACAATTTGAAAAAGTCCAAGGCTATATTAAGTCTGGATTGAAGGAAGGTGCTAAATGTACTGTTGGAGGAGGGACTGTTGGTGATAGAGGTTATTTTGTTGAACCAACTGTTCTAACAAATGCATCTGACTAAATGCAGGTAATCAAAGAAGAAATTTTTGGGCCTGTAGTTGCTGCAGAACCTTTTGATGATCATGAGGAAATTATGTCTCGTTCAAACAATTCAAATTATGGTTTAGCCGCAGCAGTTTGGACAACAGATGTACAAAAAGCTATTAGAACCGCAGAAGCTTTTCGAGCGGGTACTGTATGGGTAAATTGTTATAATATTTTCGATGCTGCTCTTCCATTTGGTGGTTATAAACAATCAGGATGGGGCAGAGAAATGGGATCAGAAATATTAGAAGCTTATACTCAAGTTAAATCTGTAGTTATAGCAAAGTAATTCTTTTTACTTTTTTAAAAAACCTCGTAATTTATTTACGAGGTTTTTTTTTATATGAAATTTAAAAAAAAAATAAAAACTAAATGGCACCAGAAAAGATTAAAAGATAAATACTTTTCAGAAGCAAAAAAATTGGGTTATAGATCGCGCTCAGCATTTAAACTGCTAGAAATTAATAAAAAATTTCGAATATTGAAGAAAGGTCAAAATGCTCTTGATATAGGTGCAGCTCCAGGAGGCTGGTCTCAAATTTTAGTACAAAAAGTTTTTTCAAAACAAAAAAAAAATACAATTATATCTGTTGATTTAAAAGAATTTAAAGAGATACAAAATCTATATTTTATAAAAAAGAATATTTTTGATGAAAATTTTATTTTATTTATAAAAAAATATTTTTTAAACGGTGTTGATATTATTATTTCTGATGCATCTCCATCAACAAGTGGTAATAAATTTGTAGATCATATTAAAATCATTGAATTAGCAGAAAAATCTTTAGAGATAGCAATAAATTTATTAAATAAAGGAGGCGTATTAGTTATAAAAATTTTTGATGGAAAAGAAACTAAAAGAATTATTAATATAATTAAAAAAAAATTTTTAAAATTAAATTTATATAAACCTAAATCTAGTAAAACTAAATCAAAAGAAATTTATATTATAGCTAAATTTTTTAAATAAAAAAAAACTTGAACCTTTAGTTAGTAATCCTTATTATTGTATATGGGTAGAAAAATATACGACTCACTTACTTTTGATGATGTCTTACTCAAGCCATCTTCCTCTTCAATCTTGCCTAAAAATGTTAATACTAAATCTTTTTTAACTAAAACTGTTGGACTAGAAATTCCTATTATTTCTGCTGCAATGGATACAGTAACAGAATCTGAAATGGCAATAGTAATGGCTCAATCCGGTGGTATAGGTTCAATTCATAAAAATATGTCAATTGAAGAACAAATGAATGAAGTTAAAAAAGTCAAAAAATTTGAATCTGGAATAGTTGTTAATCCTGTTACTATTTCAAAAGATAAAAAACTAAAAGATGCATTAGATGTAATGAAGAAAAATAAAATTTCAGGTATCCCGGTTGTTGAAAAAAATAATAAATTAGTTGGAATTTTAACAAATAGAGATGTTAGATTTGTTTCTAATTTAGAGATTAAAGTTAAAGATCTTATGACAAAAAAAAATTTACAAACTGTAAGAGAAGATGTGAATATGGAAAAAGCAAAACAAATCTTGCATAAATTTAGAATAGAAAAATTAATTGTTGTAGATAAAGATTATAAGTGCGTTGGGCTTATAACAGTTAAAGATATTGAAAAAGCAAGAAAATATCCGAATGCTTGCAAAGATAATAAAGGACGACTTCGTGTTGCAGCTGCAGTTGATGCTGGTGAAAAAGGTATTGAAAGAGCGTCTGGTTTAATGGATGTAGATACAGATGTTTTGATTTTAGATACAGCACATGGACATTCTAAGAATGTTATAAATACAGTAAGAAAAATAAAAAAAAAATCTAATTATACTCAAGTTATAGCTGGAAACATTGCAACAAAGGAAGGAGCACAGGCTTTAATAGATGTTGGTGCTGATGCGGTAAAAGTAGGAATAGGACCTGGTTCAATTTGCACAACAAGAATGGTAGCAGGAGTAGGTGTTCCACAATTATCTGCTATTATGGAAGTATCAGAAGTTACTAAAAAGAAAAAAGTCCCTCTTATAGCTGATGGTGGAATTAAATATTCTGGAGATATTGCAAAAGCAATAGCAGCAGGAGCGGACACTATTATGATTGGCTCTCTTTTAGCTGGTACTGATGAATCTCCAGGCGAAGTTTATTTATATCAAGGAAGATCTTATAAATCATATAGAGGAATGGGCTCTATATCTGCAATGTTAAAAGGTTCTGCAGAAAGATATTTTCAAGACAGTAATTCAGAAGTTCAAAAGCTTGTTCCGGAAGGAGTTGAAGGACAAGTTCCTTATAAAGGACCAGCAAATATAATTTTAAATCAATTAATTGGTGGTTTAAGATCTTCTATGGGATATACGGGTAATGAAAATATAAAAAAAATGAAAAAAAACTGTCAATTTATTAAGATTACAAGTTCCGGACTTAAAGAAAGTCATGTGCATGATGTAACTATTACTAAAGAAAGCCCAAATTATAAACCTGAAGGAACAAGTTAAATTTTATTAATGGATAAAATTTTAATACTTGATTTTGGATCCCAAGTTACTCAATTAATAGCTAGAAGGATTAGAAAAAAAAAAATATATTGTGAAATACATCCTTACAATATTTCAAAAGAAAAAATAAAGAGTTTTTCACCTAAAGCGTTAATATTATCAGGAGGACCTGCTTCTACTACTTTAAAAAAATCATTAAAACCTAACAATTTTATTTATTCCTTAAATATACCAATATTAGGAATTTGTTATGGCCATCAATTATTATGTAAAAGCTTTGGCGGGAAAGTTGTTAATTCAAAAAAGAGAGAATTTGGAAAAGCTTTTATAAAAATTAAAAATAATTCTGAATTATTTAAAGGAATTTATAAAAAAAATAGCGAGTATCAAGTTTGGATGAGTCACGGTGATAAAGTTTCTAAATTACCAAATTCATTTTCTATAATCGCATCAACATTTAATGCAAAATTTGCTGCAATAGCAAATGAAAATAAAAAAATTTATGGGTTACAGTTTCACCCAGAAGTTATCCATACTTTTAATGGAGAAAAAATTTTGGAAAATTTTGTAAAAAAAATTTCCTTATGTAAACCTGGTTGGAAAATTTCAGATTTTATAAAGAATTCTATAAGAAAAATAAAAGAAGAAGTTAAAGATGATGGGGTAATTTGTGCTTTATCTGGTGGAGTAGATTCATCTGTAACTGCAGCTCTATTAAATAAAAGTATAGGAAAACAATTAAAATGTATATTTGTTGATACAGGCTTACTTAGAAAAAATGAGGGAAATGAGATTGAAAAAGTTTTTAAAAAAAAATTAGGAAATAATTTTAAAAGAATAAACGCTAGAAATCTTTTTTTAAATAAATTAAAAAATATAATTGATCCAGAAATAAAAAGAAAAATAATAGGAAAATTATTTATTGATATTTTTAAGAAAGAGTCAAAAAAGTTTAAATCTATAAAATATCTGGCTCAAGGTACTTTATATCCGGATGTAATTGAGTCGAAATCAGTAAGAGGTGCACCATCTGTAAAAATAAAGTCTCATCATAATGTTGGTGGATTACCAAAAAAATTAAATTTTAAATTAATTGAACCATTAAAAGAATTATTTAAAGATGAAGTAAGAATACTTGGAAAAAAATTGAACGTTCCTGATCTTATATTAAAGCGACATCCTTTTCCTGGACCTGGTTTAGCTGTAAGAATACCTGGAAATATTACTTTAGAAAAAATTGAAATTTTACAACAGGCAGATTTTATTTTTATTCAAGAGTTAAAAAAAAAAAAACTTTATGATAAAATTTGGCAAGCATTTTCTGTTTTATTACCAGTTAAAACAATTGGAGTTATGGGAGATCAAAGATCTTACGAATATACTTGTGCATTAAGAGCAGTAACATCAGTTGATGGTATGACTGCTGAACCATATTATTTTAATTCGAACGATTTAGCTCAAATAAGTACTAAAATTGTAAATGAAGTTAAGGGTGTTAATAGAGTTGTATATGATTATACAAGTAAACCTCCTGGAACTATTGTATGGGAATAGAAATTTTATTATAGTAAGGATTTAAATTATAATTTATAAAAGATAAAAATGGGCGTTGTCATTGATCAAAATAAAAATTATGGAGGCATATTCGGAAGCGTATATAGATCTTCAGCAATTTTTTATAAACCTCCAAAAATAAGCTGTACTGTATCAGTTTCTAACTATTGGGATTTTAAAAATAGTATTGAAGTTGGTGTTGTTGTAACACTACGTAAAATGTCAGGAAAATTAATTGATAGAAAAGAATATAGGTTTGATGATGCTAATGTTTTGAATATAAAAACTGATAATTTGGAAGAAGGTTCAATTGAAGTTGAATCTTTTTCAAATAGAAATGTTAGAATTCCCTATGCTGCAGTGATGGCAGTTTATGAAACTGATGTTAGCGTCTCAATGGTACATTCATATGGTAGAAATCATTCTTTAATTGAATTAGAAGATAAAAATAGTTTAACTGAAGGACGTGAAAGTTGTTGGACTGTTAGATCTTCAGAAAGTGTTTTAAATTCTGCTTTTTTTCATAATGGACATTTAAAAGTTGAATCTCAAATAGTAAAGATAATTTTAACTGATACAAATGGCGTTGATAAAGTTTATGATTTTAAAATTCCTGATATAAAACCATTTGAAACGATTAAATTTTCATTAGATAAAATTTGTCCTGATTATAAAAATTTTTTAAATGGATTAGATGGATGGGCTTCTATCCATTTTAATAATCATTCATCTTTTACTCGATTATTAGTAACATGGGAAGATAAAGATACAGGTCATTTTCAAGTAACTCATAGTAATTTTGATTACTCGGAGCATCAAACTAATTTAATAAGTGCAACAAAACCCGCATATATGAAATTGCCTAAAATTGATGGATTGAATACTTTATCAGCTACTGTATATCCTAAATTTACACCAGGAAAATACACAGCAAAAACTGGTGATTCAACTTTTAATTTTGAAACAGGAATTATTATTAAGAGTGAAAATGATTCAATTGAATTTGAAAGAGATGATGGAGATTTACCTGCTAGAATAGTGACTGGGATAATCGGTAACTTAGATTCTAATCATGTCCCTTTTGAATGTTCACTTGGAATTGTTCATGAAAATAGACCACCGAAACGTTTTCATTGGGCAGTAATATCAAAGCGTTTAAGTTCTAAGATTTATATAACAAATTATAAAGAAATTTATGGTATTCCTAAAAAAGATATTATTATTGCAGTATCTCTTTATAATGCAAAAAATAAAAAAATTTCAAAATCTGAATTAAAATATAAAAATCTTGATGCTATTCCAAGTTATATTGATCCTAAAAAAATATTTTCTAAAAATATTAATGAATTGGGTAATGATTTTGGCTATGTGTCGGTTTTTTGTGAGTATGGTGGTTTATTTCTCTTTTCAACAATCACAAAAGGATCATCAATGTCATTAGAGCATTCTTTCTAATTTAATTAGATTATATAACTTTAAAAATCTTTTTTTTTTCTACTTTTTTTAAGATATTTAAAATATCTTTAATATATTTTGATTTTTTTAATTCTATATTTTTTGAATATATGAAGAAAACTTTTTTATTATTCTTGATAATTGAAAATTCAGGATATGCTAATGTATGTTTATATATAGAAAATTCAGCATAATTATTTTCAAAATTTATTGAATAATCTTTCCAAATTCCATTAGATACTTTTTGACTATATACGCTAATTATTGAATTAAGATCGCATTTAGTAAATGTAACCTTTTCTTTTGCTTTCATATATTTAGAAAAATGGTAAATTTTTGACATATATTAATTAAATAAAAAAATATTTATTATTATATATTAATTATGCCTGAAGTAACTCCTATATGTCAATTTGGTACTAAAGCAATTTCTTTTAGTTTAAAAGGAATAGATAATAGAATTTATAATTTAGATGAAATACAAGGAAACAATGGAACTTTGATAATGTTTATTTGCAACCATTGTCCTTATGTTAAAGGAGTAATTGATAGATTAGTTTCTGATGTTATGTATTTACAAAAGAAAGGAATAGGTTGTGTCGCTATTATGTCTAATGATGTAGTTAAATATCCTGAAGATTCTTTTGAGAATATGAAATTTTTTTCTCAAAAAAATAATTTCACCTTTCCTTATTTATATGATGAAAAACAAGAAATTGCTAAATTATATGGCGCTGTATGTACGCCTGATTTTTTTGGTTATAATAAAAATTTAGAACTCCAGTATAGAGGTAGATTAGACAACTCAGGTATTTCTGGTGAAAAAGTAAAGGATAAAGAATTGTTAAATGCTTTTAATAAAATAATTAAAACTGGTAATGGCCCTCAGAAACAAATATCTAGTATGGGATGTTCAATTAAATGGAAATAAAATGAGTGATCAGAAAAATTTTATTAGAGAAATAGATGAAGAGGTTAGACAAGATAATTTAAAAGATGCATGGAAAAAATATAGAAAGTTTATAATTAGTTTCATTTTTTCAATTATCTTTTTAGTGAGTGTAATTAATTTTTTAGATTTTTTAAATGAAAAAAAGGTAAAAAAACAAAGTGAATTATTTTTTCAAGCTATTGAATATGTAGAACAGGAAGATTATGAAAATGCTCAAAATTTATTTAAAGAAATTAATAATTCAAAAATTAAAGGATTTAGTGATTTATCTTATTTATATTTAATTGATCTTATAAATAAAAAAAAAATATCTTTAGATTTAAAAAATTTTAAAGCTGATAAAAAAAGTTTATTTTATGATTTAATTATTTTACAAAAATTTAATAGCGATCTTAATATAGAAAATAATGATCAATTAAATATTGAAGAAATTATTAGAATTTCAAAACCATCTTCAAATTGGAGTTTTATTGCAAATGAATTATTAGCTTCGTATTATCTAAAAAAAAATGATTTAGATAGTGCTAAACAATCATTAAATTACATAATGGAAAGTAAAGATTCTTCTGATTTTATTAAAGAAAGAGCTAGAACAATTCTTGAAATGATAGAAAGAAAAGAATGAAAAATTCAAATATTTTATTAATAACTATATTTTTTATAATTATTTTTTTGAATGGATGCTCATTTAAAAAAAATAAAAATAAAAATGTAGGGAAAATATATGTAGAAACAGTCGCAAAGCCAGATTTGAGTTTAAGAGGTTTAAAAGTATCTTTACCAAAACCATTAGAAAATAATACGTGGAATCAATCGACAAATAATGAAGCTCATCAAATATCACATCCCTTAGTAGGGAACGAAATTAAATTATTTTGGAAAAAATCAATTGGTAAAGGGCAAAATAAAAAAAAACCTTTCTCTTCTGAACCTGTTATAGATTTGCAATATATTTATACAATAGATACAGAATTAACAATTAAAGTTTTTAATAAAAAGAATGGAAAAATTAAATGGACAAAAAAATTAAAAAAAAAAATTAATGAACGTAAAATAGGAATAATAAGTGGAGGATTAGCAGTTAATGATAATTTTTTAGTAGTTACAACTGGTACTGGAAAAATTTTTACACTTAATAAAGAAAATGGAAAAATTATTTGGGAAAAAAAAGTTCTTGCACCAATAAGAGCTGCTCCAATTATATCGGGAAATTTTGTTTTAGTTCTTGCCAAAGATAACAGATTATATACTTATAATCTATCTAAAGGTGATTTATCATGGACACACGAAGGTCTTGAGGAAGTATCGACATTTATGGGGTCTTCCTCTCCAGTTGTTTCAAAAGGAATTGCAGTTGTTACTTATTCATCAGGTGAAATTTATGGTATCAATTTATCTAACGGTCAAGTTATTTGGAATGATAATTTGAGTATGCTTGTAAGTAAAAAAACATTAGAAAATCTTTCTGATATTCGTGGAAATGCAGTTATCCAGAATAATAAAGTTTTTGTTATAAGTCATAATGGAAAAATGTTAGCGATGAATTTAAATAATGGAAAAAGAATTTGGGAGTCAAGTATAGGTGGCATACAAACACCTTGGGTAGTATCAAATTTTATTTATGTTTTATCTAAAGATAATGAATTGATTTGCCTTACATCTGATTCAGGGAAGATTGTTTGGGTTAGTAAATTAAAAGATTTTATCGATTTAGAAAAAAAAAATAAAGTAATTACATGGACAGGCCCTTTGCTTGCTGGCAGAATGCTTATTGTTACAGGTTCACATGGAGTTATAGCATCTATTTCTCCTTATTCAGGTAAATTTTTAGGAGCTATTAATATTAAATCAGCTGTTGATATACAAGCAATTGTATCAAATAAAATTGTTTTTTTTCTAACAAAAAAAGGTGATTTAATAGCTTATAAATAAAATGACTGAAGATAATAAAATAAAACTTTGTTTTATTGGTAACCCAAATGTAGGTAAGTCTACTTTAATAAATAGACTCTTAAATTCAAATGAATTAAAAACAAGTGAAATTCCAGGAACAACAGTTAAAACAATAGAAAAAAGATTTTTATGGAAAAAAAAAGAATTTATTTTTTTTGATACTGCAGGTGTTTATAAAAAGAAAGATTTTAATTTTAATCTTTTGATTAAAGCCACTAAAACATCACAAATTATTATTTTAATTTTAGATTCTTCCATTGAAAAACTTGATAGATTGCATAAAAAATTAGCTTCACATGCACTTAAAATAGGAAAAGGTTTATTAATTATTTATAATAAATGGGATTTAATTACAAATAAAAAAAATAAAAGAATTGAATTGGAAAAATTTGTAAAGTTTTCCTTACCACAAATTGATTATAAGAAAATATTATTTATTTCAGCATTAAGAGATACTAATTTTACAAAAATTCTTAGTTTATCATTAGAAATTAAAGCTTTTTTAAATAAAAAAGTTTCTACTTCTAATTTAAACAAATGGCTTAGAGAAACAATTAAAATAAATCCACCAATAAGAATAAAGGGTAAAGAAATTAAGTTTAAATATGTGACTCAAGTCGATGTTAATCCTCCAACGTTTAAAATATTTTCTAATTATCCAAAAAAAATACAATCATCTTATAAAAGATTTTTAGAAAATAAGCTGAAAATTAATTATAATTTAAATAATATTTCCGTGATTTTAAAATTTCCTGAAATTAAAAATCCTTATAATCGTTTAAAAAAATAATTCTTTTAAATATTTACATTAGTTAAGAAAGAAAGTTGATCATATTTAGATTTATCTAATTTTTTATCTATTGGAACAATTGGATAATCACCACTAAAACAATGATCTGTGAATTGTGGATTAGAATTATTTCTTTTTTTGCAATCCATTGATTTATATAATCCATCTATAGATAAAAAACTTAATGAATTTACACCTATAAATTTTGCCATTTCTTTAATATTCTTTTTCTTCGCTGCTAGTAATTCGTTTTCTTCCGGTGTATCAACTCCATAACAATCAGGATGAATAATTGGAGGGCTTGCAACTTTCATATGTATTTCCTTTGCTCCTGCAAGTCTTAGCATTTGTACAATTTTTAAACAAGTAGTTCCTCTAACTATTGAATCATCAATAAGAATAATTTTTTTACCTTTTATACAACTTGTATTAGCATTATGTTTTAATCTTACACCGAATTGCCTTACTTGTTGCCCAGGTTCAATAAATGTTCTGCCAACATAATGATTTCTAATTAATCCTAATTCGAAAGGAATCTTAGATTCTTCAGCATATCCTATTGCCGCTGGCATACCCGAATCCGGTACAGCTGTAACAATATCAGCTTTAGTTTTAGATTCTTTTGCAAGCTGAATTCCAAAGTTTTTTCTGCATTGATAAATATTTTTTCCACCTAATGTACTATCAGGTCTTGAAAAGTATATATATTCAAATATATCAGGCCTACAATTAACTTTAGGAAAAGGCTTAATACTTTTGATTTTACCATCTGTAATTATAATAATTTCACCATTTTCTATTTCTCTAATAAACTTTGCACCA
>CAYOOR010000065.1:0-8885 GCA_964405695.1 uncultured Alphaproteobacteria bacterium | reverse complement strand
TTCATTTTTTGTCTTGCGTCCATAGTAGTTCCTGGTTTTTTAAATTTTTTTAAATCAATAAATTTTTTTATTCTACTTGCACATCCCCAATCTAATTCTTCATCTTGTACATATTTTTTACCCAACTCCCAAGCTGTTTGTGCTCTTGCTGTTTCTACTCCAATGTAAAAAGCATGACCTCCATCATTTTCTAATTTAATTTTCGGAAAAAATGCGAAAGGGTCTTTTTCTACATAGTGTCCATCCCTATTATAAACATGGACACCTTTATTGCTTACTTGAATTCTAAAATTTGGATCTTTTATCATTTTATATGTTTCGTTAATTTCATCTAAAGAGGTAAAGGGTTTTTTTTCATGTAATGATATTAAACCTGAGTCATATCCTACAGGTAAAGAATTATCTTTTTTAGATTCATACATAATTTTTCTTGCCAAATCAGTTTCTTTAACGACTTTAAATGCATGATCACTTACTTGAACTACTAAAACATTATTTATATTTAATTCCGATGCAATTCCAATTAACAAAGCATTCATTCCAGATGTATCGGCATCAGTAAGTTCTGTTACATTACCAGTGCCCATTAATATTTCTATATTTGGATATTTTTTTCTTAATGAACGATATCTATGAATTGATTCAGTGAAACCATAATTAATTGGATCTAAAATACTATCGGCAAGAAATGGTTTTTTCTTTTTTTTAAATTTTTCTATTGCTCTAAATAAACTTTGCAAATCACCTGATTTTGAAGGGATAAGAACAGGTATTGAATTAATTTTATCAGCTATGTCTAAATTATTTTCATGTAAACTTAAAATATAATCTGCACCAGCTTTTCCACCCCTTAATAACTCATTTCTACTAGAAGAATCTACAGAAACTTGTAAATTTAATTTTTTTAGAGCTTTTATCGATTTTTCTAAGTGTTTGAATTGAGTATCAGGCAAACACCCTATATCTATTACATTGGCACCTTCTTTTTTAAAATTTAAAGCTTTTTTTTTAATTTGTTCTATAGTCATATTTGGAGCATCAACAATTTCAGCAAAAATTTTAATTTTATATTTAGTTAATTTTTTTTTCTTTTCAGACCTACCAAAAAATTCTGGAATTTCTCTTATTTCTTCTGGACCTCTTTCAAATGGGACGCCATAATTATTAGTTAATTTATTTAAATCTACTCTAACTCTACCTGGTAAAATTATTTTTTTAATACCTTTGACATTTTTTAATCTTCTTAAAATTAAATCTCCTGTCATTAAAGCTGCAACTGATAATCCTAATTGTTTAACTCTATAATTCCATTCAGGTGGTTTATTACATGGGGAAGGAACAGTCATATTTTCTAAAATTTTATGAAGTTGTTTTTCTGCTAACTTACCAGTTAAAAATAAAATAACTTCTTTATACATTTTTTTTTTTCATAAGAATTTTTTTTAAACTATTTACTGAATCAACGACTCGAGTTAGTTCAAATGATGCTAATTTTTTTGTATTTTCTAAATCAATTTTTCTTGGATAAACTTTAACCATTCTACTTGGAGCTTTTGTATCATGTTCTGGTTCTGTGTCGCAAGCTAAAACAACACAAGGAACTTTACATTTACCTGCTTGAGCAAAAATATTAGTAGCTAAATTATCTGAAATTCCCGCAACAAATTTAGCAATAGAATTTGAAGTTGCTGGAGCTACTACTAGTGTATGATAAATATTCTTATAAAAAAGACCTACTGGTGCAGAACTTGCTGTTGTATCTCGAAAAACTCTTGTTTGTTTAGGAAAATTTGCATTATTTTTTCGATACATTCTTACAACTTCCTCTGCTGCTTTAGTAACAAATAAATCAAATTCGCCCAATTCATTCATGATATCTAAACATTCTTCAAAAAAATGTCCGGATCCTGTAATAACCCACCCTAATCTTTTTTTTTTTGAATTTTTTATTATCATTTTGTTTTAATTATTTGAACCCCGACACTCTCAGCTTCTTTAAATGGTTCCAACTTCTCAATATTAATCTCTATTTTTAAAATTCGTTTATCTTTTAAACATTTTATAGCAATATTATTACCTAAATTTTCAACTAAAGGTGTATGACCTGCATTAACAATTTTTTTCACATTTTTAATTACATCATCATAAGAAACAAAATCAGAAATTTTATTCTTCTTTTTAATATTATTTTTAGCTGTTATTGAGATATTAAATCTTACTTTTTGTTTTTTTTTTTTTTCTTTTGGATAAATGCCCACGGAAGCATTTAATAATAAATTCTTTACAAGAACTAAATATGTTTTTTCTTTTTTCATTAAAATTCTATTATTGAATAATTTTTTTTTTATTCTATTTTTCTATATATATAAATTAATATATTTTTAATTATAATAATGTTTTTTTTAAACAAATTTAAATTATTCACTTCTATTCTAATCATTTTTACTTTATTTAGAATTACTTCTATTAATAGTGCTAAATTAACTGAAGCACATAAACTTTTAGTTTCAGAAAATCACCTTTCAAATATTAATGCTCCATTAAAAATTAAGTATATATTTAAAAAAACAGGAACTTTAGAACCTAGTTTTAATGACAGAGTAGTTATGATAATTCCTGAAAAAGATAAAGAAGGGTTTTATGACATTAAATTTGATTTTTTTACTAGTTATAATAAAGAAGATTTAAACTCAGCAAGATATAAAAAAAATAATCCTATTATTCATGCTTTCTGGGAACATGATATAAATTTAATGCAACGTCTAACTGAAGGAAGCTGGATTTATTTTAGAAAAAGAATAACTTGGGCTTTGAGTGACGAACTAAAATTCAAAATTGAACCAGGAAAATGCATGGTTAATGGTAATGAATATGACGGTCAAACTGTTGTAATGAAGCCTTATCAAGATGATTATGACTCAAAAAAATTCGAAAAGTTTGCAAAAAAAACATATTATGTAACTCTTTGTAAAGAAGTTCCTGGTATGATTTATGAAATGTCAACATTAGTTCCATCAAAAGATAGTGATAAGCCATTAATGAAAGAAACTTTAACATTTGATAAAATTTTAAAATAGTATATTTTTTTTTATTATGTATAAATTCATATCTAATTTTTTTGTTATTTTACTTCTTACATTTACTTTATCTTGTGAAAAAAAAAAAGAAGAAACTGCTGACATAGATGAAAGTAAAACGCAAAATATTCCAACACATGAAAAGGTTGAGTATGTATTTGCTTGTATGCAAGGAAATGAAGATTCTCAAGCATATTTAGCAAAATGTTCTTGTAGTATAGATTATGTTGATTCACAAATGTCATATGATGATTATGTAGATGCAGAAACAATTATGAGTTTAAGACAAATCTATGGTGAAAAAAGTGTTATGTTTAGAAATACACCAAATGCTATGGAAATATATTCTAATATGCAAAATGTATTAGCTGAAGCTGAAATGGAATGTTTTTAAAAAAAAAAATATTATTTATAACTTTTTTTTTTTTATTAATTGCCTATTTTGCTTTTAATAATCTTAATAATAAAAAAAATCAAGCATCTATTGGTGGAAAATTTGAATTAACAAATCATTTAGGTGAGAAAGTTACCAACAAAAATTATAAAAATTACTATAAACTAATTTTTTTCGGTTTTACTAATTGTCCAGATTTTTGTCCAAATACTTTAAATAACATAGGTACTCTTATTGACCAAATTGAAAATAAAAATAATCTTATTCCTTTATTCATAACTGTTGACCCTGAAAGAGATACCGTTGCTAAATTAAAATCTTACTTAAATAATTTTCATCCTAAAATTGTTGGTTTAACAGGAACAAAATTACAAATAGATAATGTAAAAAAAAATTATAAAATTTTTTCAAAAAAAATAATTGATATGGAAAAATCTGATAAAAATAATCATGAAAACCATAATCATGGGGGTTATGGTGTTGATCATACAACTATAATTTATCTTATGAATAAAAATGGAAATTATTTAACACATTTTAGTCCAGATGACCAAATCTCAAAAATTGTAGAAAAAATTAATTATCATTTATAAAAATATGTTTAGTTTGTTAGCTTTAGATACTTCGCCAAAATGGCTATTAGTTTTATATATTTGTTCTGGTAATCCAGAAAACATAAAAAATCCAATACATGATATAAATTGTGAAAAAATTGAACATCCAACTTACAGTTTATTACATTGTCAAAATGAACAAACTCTCGCTATTACAAGATTACCAAAAAAATATTTTATACATAAATCTAAATGTGTAGAAATTATAAAAAAAGATAATCCTAATATAGGGTAAGAAATTATTTTTTTATAGAATGATTTATAGCTAACATAACTAAAATAGATAGTAGTGCCCAAGTAATAAAATATTCTCCGTCAGTAATATTGTAAACTGCTCCGGAATACTTAGCTGATAAAATTAAAGAATATAATCCTAAAGTAGCAATAAATAAGCTAGCTAAAATTCTTATTATAATTTGTTTATATTTATTTTTCTTTTTCATAAGAGTTAAAAAAAGAAAACGGGAATAAAATTAATTAAACCCGTTTCCTAAACTTACTTTTAAAAGCAAGTGAAAAGAGAAGAATACTTATTCTCCGCCTTCTTCACCGCCGCCAGCGTCGTCTCCACCAGCGTCGTCGCCACCAGCATCATCTCCACCAGCGTCGTCGCCACCAGCGTCGTCTCCGCCGCCTTCTTCGCCACCCTCATCATCGCCTGCGAAAAGAGTGTAATCATATTTAAGTTCTTCCATTTTATCTCCAAAAAAGAAGTTAAAATTTAAAATAAACCCTCTTATAGCGCTATTCATATGTATCTGTCAATGTATTTTTAGTGGTAAATAAAAAACAGTTGTTGATAAATAAAGCAATTAAATCAATAAATTAGATTAGTTTTCCCCAGAATCATTCTTTTTTTTTGTTTATTTAAGAGAAAATAAAATCAAGAATCATATATTTTTACATATATCTATAATTTTTTTCCTTAACCATTTATTTCCAGGATTAGTATCAGAACGTTTATGCCAGATAAGTTTTAGTTTTAATGGATTTGTTATTAAAGGCAAAGGATATACTTTAACACTATCAAGTCTAAAACGTTCCGCAACTCTTCTACTAACAGTTAGTACCATATCAGAATTTCTTATAATTGCTGGAGCAACTAAAAATTGATTTACTGTCATTGCAACTCTTCTTTTCAATCCTTTAGCCTCTAATAAATAATCGACAAAACCAAAAGCTTTACCAGTTGTAGCGACCATTAAATGTTTAGATTGCGAAAATTCTTTTATTGATAATTGTTTTTTTTTTGCGTAAGGATGCCCTTTTCGTAAAACACAAACAAAATCTTCATCATATAAATGTTGTGAAATAAAATTATCAGTTTCTTGTAATTGTTGACCAGCAATAATAAAGTCTATATTTGCGGATTCTAGTTCTTTAAGTAAATCAACATCTCCTAATTGTTTAGATCTAATATTAAGATTTGGCGCTTCTTTTTCTAAAACTTCTGCTAGTTTTGGAAACAATATTGAAGCAGTATAATTTGAAATCGCAATGTTATACTCGTTGAATGAAGTTTTTGGGTTAAAACTTGTAGGGTCAAATGCGTTTTCTACCAAATTTATAGCTTGGCGAATTGGAGGGCCTAATTCTAATGCTCTTGAAGTTGGAGCGACACCATCATATGATCGAATAAATAAATCATCTTTAGCAAGGTGTCTTAGTCTATTTAATGCATTACTCACAGCTGGTTGAGTCATACCAATTCTTTTTGCAGCTCGAGTTACATGCTTTTCTCTCATTACTGCATCAAAAACTATTAAAAGATTAAGGTCAACTAATGCAATATTCATTATTCATGCCATTAATAATAGTCATTACTATAATAAATTTTATTAATTATTATATAGGCCCTATATTTATGATTGTAAAGAACAAAAAATTTATCCTCCTCATCTCCCTATAAAAAAAAAGCCCTTTTCCCAGGGCTTTTTTTATTTCAATTCTAAAAAAAAATTGTAATTATTAATTTGAAGCTAGTTCAATTAATTTATCATTTTGATATGCATATTCTTTTGTAAAAGTATATTCATTATCATCTGTATCATCAGCAGTTATTTTTAATTTTCCACCTTTATTTGTTGGAAAATGAAATCTAAAAGTTGGATCTTGACTTATAGAAATATCAGATTCAAGTTTCATTAAAACCTCATCATTATAAGTCACGTTAATTTTTTTAATATAAAAAGCCTCAATAAATTCAGTTGTAACTGGATTTGTTTGTAATCCATTAAATTGCGGATGAGAAATCATTATTTTTGCTTCAACATTTCCATCTTCATGATTTTTCATTTTAACTTTCATTTTTCCTGCATTTGCAATCATATTGTCCATATCACCCAATGGTGGAGCTGCACAGCCACCAGATGCTTTTACAAAATTTGCTGCCATGTAATAATCACCTTTATTTGTTTCTGCAATGACTCTTACATCTGAATATGCATCTAATCTAATTCTAGTTGATAAATTTATTTTTTTCATTTTATTAGTAAAAGTAAAAGCACCTGAGTAAGGTGAAGGATTCATATCTATTACCAAATGAACTTTAGAAATATGATCATTTTTTAATTCTGTTGTTTTAAAATTTAGTGGAACAAATGCTCCATCAGGAGCTCTATTTGGTGTATTTAACTCAATTATACCATCTCCACTTTTAATTTCTTTATCTCCAAATACTGCTTCTTTTAATTCTAACCATCTTAATTCCCTACATTCTTCACTTTTAGAACAATATGGCGTGTCAGTAGCTGATTCAGCAAAAGCTACTGTAGAAGAAAATAATATAATTAAAAATAGTACTAAACGAGTCATATCTTAATATTATATAGAATAAATTATAATTAATTAAACAAAAAATTTAGTATTCCCATTCGTATCTCATAAATGTTCTAACAACATTTCCAGGATTAACTCTATCAAACATAACCCAACCATCTTTTTCAGATTGTGCAGCAGTATCTATAACCTTTTCAGCAGGAATATTATTTTTTAACGAATTAATAACATCTGTATATAAAACTGTTAAATATTTTTTAGTTTTATTTAAAGCTGTCTTATCAGTTTGTATTTTTCCATGACCTGGTACCATAATTTTAAAATCTACTTTTGCAATTTCATCTAATAATTTAATCCATTCTTTTGTTAAACCATCCATGGTTGGTGTTCTCTCTGCTTGAACCAAATCACCAACAAAATATGTTTTAGTTTTTAAATCAAAAACAGTGGCATCACTATAAGTATGTGAGGTTGGATGAGATGTTAATAACAATTTTCTATTTCCCAAATCAATTGTTATTTCATTTGATATTTTTTTCGTTTCATCTGGAGATGTAGTAGCAATTATTTTATGAGGAAAGATAATACTAGTTCCTTTAACTTTATCACCCGCCTCAACAATTTGTCTTACATACTGTGAACCTCTTTCTTTAAGAAATTTTTTTAAATTGTAATGCCCATAAATAGTAGCTCCTTCTGAAATAAATGCCGTATTTCCAAAAATATGATCTTGATGGCCGTGAGTATTAATTACATACTTAATAGGTTTTTTTGAAATTTGTTTTATAGCTAGTTTAAATGCTTCGCCAACTTGATGTGATCCTCCAGTATCAATAACTGCTATAGATTCTTCACCAATAATAAAACCTAAATTTGCAATATCGCCAATATTTTTTTCTTCATAAAAGTTTTCATGTTTTCCGTAATGAATATAAACACCATCTGCAATTTCTGTAATTTTAAGAGGTTCTAGAGCTTTTGCGATTAAAGAACTTAAAAAAAAAAGGGAAAATATTTTAAAAAAAATAAAAATTTTAAACATTTTTTTTATAATTCCTGTGGTTTAATAATAATTAAATTTTGGCCTCTATCTTCCCACAAATCTGTTCCTGGAAACAAAAAAACATTAGTGTATCCTAATTTAATAGCTCTTTCAGCTGCTATTTTTGAGTAATATCCTCTTCTACAAAAAAAAACTATTTTTTCATTTTTATTATTTTTTGTTATTTTTTTTAATTGTAAATTTAAATACTCCCTTTCTTCAGGAGTTAAAGTTTCCCTTCCAATATTTGGAAGCCAAATAGAATTAGGTATTGAATACCTTTTAGGAGGAAACCATTTTTTATATCAATTACATCTGGTTTTTTATCTTTTTTCCAAACATCAATTAATATTGCACTTCTAGAACTTACAATTTCCATAATCTCTTCAATGTCTAAAATTTCAATGTTTTCTGAATGATTTTCCCATTCATTTGGATTATTTGCAGAAAAAGCAATTTCTGTATATAAAATCGGGAAAAGAAATAACAAATATAAAAAAAAATTAAAAAAAAGTTTCATTTAATTTTAATAATATATTTTAATATAAAACCAAGTCAATTTACATAATTTATTAAAAAGTATAAATATTAAGTATATGTTTATATTGAATTAATTTCCAATTAAAAGAAAAAAAAAGAATTGTGGCAAAATTATGGCAAAAATTTGTTGACTATTTTTATCTAATTAGTAATTTATGTAGTGGACTTATACTATTGTGTATAGGTTTTTGTATATACATTTCATATTCGGGAGGAAATCTTATATGAAAAAATCACTTAAAGTTGCTTTATTAGCTTCTTCAGCAATTGCTATTGCTGCTGGTGCAAGTGCGAATTCTGGACTTGCTAAGTTAATAAACAATTCAAACAATTGGGCTCACCCAAGTGGAGACTTTAATTTGCATAGACATACTAAGTTAAAGCAAATTAATAAAAGCAATGTTAAAGATCTTAAAGTTGCTTGGACTTTCTCTACTGGT
>CAYOOR010000064.1:0-3459 GCA_964405695.1 uncultured Alphaproteobacteria bacterium | reverse complement strand
GAACATCATGAAAAAATTTCATAGCATCCACTTTTTTTTCTTTTGAAATCTTTTCTAAAATTGAGTAAAGAATTTTCTCTGCAATTGTTTTTCGACCATCTAACATAATCACATTAATAAATTTTGAAAGAACTCGATCTTTATATCTAGGATCTAATTCAATATCTCTCTTTTGTATTTTCTTTCTTCTAGACATAATAATAATTTTTATTTTGGTTTTTTTGTTCCGTAAAGAGATCTTCTTTGTTTTCTATCACTTACACCTTCAGTGTCAGCATTACCTCTTAAAATATGATATCTAACACCTGGTAAATCTTTTACTCTGCCGCCTCTTATCATAACAACTGAATGTTCTTGTAAATTATGACCCTCACCAGGTATATAAGTAGTAACTTCAAAACCATTAGTTAATTTTACTCTAGCAACTTTTCTTAAAGCAGAATTTGGTTTCTTAGGAGTTGTCGTATAAACTCTTGTACAAACACCTTTTTTTTGAGGAGAACTTTTTAATGCAGGCACTTTATTTCTTGAAAGTACTTTTTTTCTCCCTTTTCTTACTAATTGACTAATCGTAGGCATATATATTCAAATTTATAAATAAAATAATTAATAAAACCTGTGGACAGATAATATGTATTTAAAACATCTAATCAACTAAAAAAAACAAAGAAAATCAATTATTTTCTAGTTTGTTTTTTAGAAGATTCCTTATCTTTTTTTGGAGACTTTTTTTCAATTAATGCAAGAATTTCTTTATCTTTATCTAACGCAGATTTTTTATATATTCTTACTTTATTTCCTGTTCCAGCAGGGATTAATCTACCAACAATAACATTCTCTTTTAAACCTGTTAATCTATCTATTTTATTATTAACAGATGCATCTGTTAATACTCTTGTAGTTTCTTGAAATGATGCAGCTGATATAAATGATTTTGTTTGAAGAGCTGCTTTGGTAATACCCTGAAGTAGAACTTTACCAACTGCTAATTTTTTCTTTTCTTTTTCTAATTTTTTATTAGTTTCATCAAAAATATCTTTAAAAACTATTTCACCTGGTAAGAATTGTGAATCACCAGCCTCAACAATACTAACTTTTTTTAACATTTGTCTGAGTATAACTTCGATATGTTTGTCATTTAATTGTACTCCTTGCAATCTATAAACATCTTGTATTTCATTTATCATAAAATTAGCAAATGCTACATTTCCTAAAACTTCAAGAATATCATGCGGTGTTGGTTGACCATCAACAATCAAATCCCCCTTATTAATAATATCTCCTTCATTTACATTCACATGTCTACCTTTAGGTACAAAATATATCTTTTCAGGTAACTTTTTATCTAATGGTTCAACAACAATTGCTCTTTTAGCTTTATAATCTTTTCCCCACTTAACAACACCATCGACAGAATTTAAAATTCCATGTTCTTTTGGCTTTCTAGCTTCAAATAAATCTGCAACTCTTGGTAGTCCTCCTGTAATGTCCTTTGATTTCGAAGTTTCTCTTGGTATTCTAGCAATTACACTTCCTGCTGTTATTTCTGTCTCATCAGTTACACTTAAAACTGCTTCTATTGGTAAAAAATATCTCGCTTCTTTATTCTTCGCTGTTTTCAAAACTTTATTATTTTTATCAACTATTTTAATTTGTGGTTTTAAATCTTTACTTTTTGGATTTAATTTCCAATCTATTATTGATCTATGAGAAATACCAGTTGATGCATCTACTGTTTCCCTCGATGAAAAACCATCATCAATATCCTCGTATTTAATAATTCCAGATTTTTCAGATATAATCGGTATTGTGTAAGGATCCCAAGATGCAACAACATCTTCAGGCTTTACTTTTTTCCCACTCTCAATAAATAATTTTGCTCCGTATGGAATATGATTAGAAGCTTTTTCTTTATTAGTATTTGGATCTAAAAAAACAACTTTACAGTTTCTTGTCATAATTATTGATTGTCCTTCATTATTTTTTACAGTTTCATTATTAAAAATTTTAATTTTTGCATTGTAATTTGAAACAATATTCGATTGAACTGTTGCTTTCGTTGCAGCTCCACCGATATGAAAAGTTCTCATTGTTAACTGCGTACCAGGTTCTCCAATAGATTGTGCAGCTTGTATACCAACTGCCTCTCCCATATTAACAATAATACCTCTAGCCAAATCTCTGCCATAACACTTTTGACAAATACCATCTAAAGTTTCACAAAATAAAGGAGATCTTACTTTAACTGT
Organism: uncultured Alphaproteobacteria bacterium; assembly: GCA_964405695.1. Classification (GTDB taxonomy): domain Bacteria; phylum Pseudomonadota; class Alphaproteobacteria; genus CAYOOR01. The sequence continues at coordinate 1,210 of CAYOOR010000064.1, read as the reverse complement.
CTCAATATTTGCATCATAAATTTGTTTAAGAGATTTTTCGTTTATTATATCTCCTTTTGAAAGAAACTTTTTTTTAGAATTTTTTTCGACAGAATATAAATCTTCTGCAAGTGTTCTTCCTAATATTCTTTCACCTAAAGACGCTATAATTGAACCATTTCTAATTACAGCTGAAACTTCAATATATTGTTTTGTTTCACAATCTTCTTCTCTAACAACTACATCTTGGGATGAATCAACAAGACGCCTTGTTAAATATCCTGAGTTTGCAGTTTTTAAAGCAGTATCTGCCAAACCTTTTCTAGCACCATGAGTTGAATTAAAATATTCAAGAACAGTTAAACCTTCTTTAAAATTTGAAGTAATTGGTGTTTCAATAATTTCACCAGTAGGTTTAGCCATTAAACCCCTCATACCAGAAAGCTGCTTCAATTGAGCTGCTGAGCCTCTCGCTCCAGAATCTGACATCATGAAAACAGAGTTTATATTACTTGTATTTCTTGTTTTCTCAATCTCACCTGTCATTGCTGATGCAACTGAGTCTGTGCAACTAGACCAAGTATCAATTGTTTTATTATATTTTTCTTTCTTTGTAATAATTCCATTTAAATATTGTTGATCATAATTTTTAATATCTTTTTCAGCATTTGTAACTAAATCTAAATTAATTTTTGAATGTTTTGGTAATAATTCATAAATTAACATTCTACCAGCAGTTGTTTCAGCTATAGCTGTATTTTCTTTATTTTCATCGTCAATAAATTTATATCTACATTTAATTTTAGAATGTAAAGTAATTTTTTTTGCTAAAAGTGCATGTTCAATTTCTGAAACATCAACAAAGGACATTCCTTCCCCAACTTCGCCATCAAAAATCAAACTAACATAATAAATTCCTAAAACCATATCTTGAGTCGGAACAATTATAGGTTTACCACTTGATGGGCTTAAAATATTATTTGTTGACATAATTAATACCCTTGCTTCAAGCTGTGCTTCTAAAGATAAAGGAACATGAACTGCCATTTGATCTCCGTCGAAATCAGCATTAAATGCCGTACAAACAAGAGGATGCAACTGAATTGCTTTACCTTCAATTAATTGAGGTTCAAAAGCTTGAATTCCTAATCTATGAAGTGTAGGGGCTCTATTTAATAAAACAGGATGTTCTTTAATAACTTCTTCTAAAACATCCCACACTTCTGGTCTT
>CAYOOR010000063.1:0-3499 GCA_964405695.1 uncultured Alphaproteobacteria bacterium | reverse complement strand
TGCATTTTCTAGTTGTTCAATTGCAAAGCTTTTAGAAAAAAATAATAAAAATATATAAAAAATTAAAAAAATTTTCATTTTATATTTTGAATTATTTTTAAAATTTGTTTATGAATTTCAGGGTCACCTGTTCCTATAATTCTCCCGTCACTCTTTAAATTTAGTTCATTGCCATTCCAATCTGTAAGTTTACCGCCAGCCCCTGTTATTATTGCAGAACTTGCTAGATAATCCCATGGTTTAAGTTTTGCTTCTAATATTACATCTATAAAACCAAGTGCCATTAAACCATGTGCATAACAATCGATCCCAAAAAGAGTTTCTCCTATTTTAGATCTTATTTTTCTATATATTTTTTGATTTTTTCCATCAAACATCATTGGACTTGTAGAGTACATTTTAGATCCTTTCAATTTTGAACATTTTCTGGTTTTTATGACTTTATTATTATATCTTGTTTCTTTGTTTGCTATGCCTATCCAGCGTTCTTTTAAAATTGGTTGATTAAGTAATCCTAATAAAGGCTCATTATTTTTTAATAATCCAATTAGTGTCCCAAAAAGCGGCTTACCAGTAACATATCCTCTAGTTCCATCTAATGGATCAACAACAAAAGTATATTCGTTTTTTTCATTATATTTTCCTGTTTCTTCACCCACAAAGCCGCATTCAGGCGCCTTTTTTTTTATAATTTCCCTAATTCTTTTTTCTGATAGATAATCTACTTTTGTAACTGGGCTTTTATCTTTTTTTATATTTACTTTTAATTTCTTACGAAAATTATCTTTTATTATTTTTCCACTAACATCGGCACATTCATTAGCAATTTTAATATATTAGTTTATTAATTGTTTCATAAAAAAAAATTTAATAATTAATTTAAAATTTAAAAATTGATAATATATCTATAGCTACAAAAACACTAAGGAAATTTTATGAATATTAAGAATATTAAAACAGTTTCATTTCAAGGTATAGAAGGAGCAAATTCACATTTAGCTTGTAAAAAAATTTTTCCAAAAGCTAAGGTTATTCCTTGTGAAACTTTTGAAGAAGTATTTGAGAGTGTTAAAAAAAATAAAGCTAATATAGCTTTAATACCTGTTGAAAACTCAGTTGCAGGAAGAGTTGCAGAAATTCATACTTTAATGCATAAAACACCTTTAAAAATTGTAGGAGAGTATTTTATGAAGATAGAATTGTATTTATTAGGTATAAAAAAGCAAAAAGTTAATAATTTTGATAATGTAAGAAGTCATATACATGCACTTTCACAATGTAGAAATTTTATTAGAAAAAATAATTTAAAACAAATTGTTTCAGCTGACACAGCATTGGCTGCTAAGGAAATATCTGAAAACAATAATATATATGAATGTGCTATTGCTTCTAAACTTGCCTCAAAAATTTATAACCTAGAAATTATAAAAAAGAATGTTGAGGATAGTACACAAAATATAACACGATTTTTATTATTAAAAAAAAAACAAATAAAATTAGAATCAACAAAAAGAAAGATTTTAACAAGTATTATTTTTGGAGTTAATAATATACCAGCTGCATTACATAAAGCTTTAGGTTGTTTTGCTATCAATAACGTTAATATGACTAAATTAGAATCTTATGTAGATAAAACTTTTAAACAGGCAGAATTTTATCTAGATATAGAAGGAAACCCATCAGATCCAAATGTATCTTCAACTTTGAAAGAAATTAAAGAATATACAAAATTTGTCAGAATACTCGGCACCTATTATGCAGATAAATTTCGTAAATAAGTATTAAACTGGCTTTCTACCTTTTATTGCGGTAGAAATTGATCCTTCATCTGCAAAATTTAATTCACTCCCATAACTTAATCCTCTTGATATTTGCGTGATTTTTACATTTATATTTTTTAATTGATCAACAATATAATGATGAGTTGTTTGGGAATTTACTGTAAAATTTAAAGCTAAAATTATTTCTTTTACATTCTCAGATTTAGCTCTTTCAATTAATTTTTCTATTAAAAGATCTTTGGGTGAAACATTTGATAAAGCATCTAAATGACCACCTAAAACATGATACATTCCTTTAAATGAACCAGTTTTTTCTAATGCCCATAAATCGGATATATCCTCAACGACACAAATAATATTTTTATTTCTTTTTGGGTTGTTACAAACTGTACAAGGAAGTTTAGCTCCAATATTTCCACAAACCGAACACTTTTTGATTGCTTTTCCTGCTGAAAGCAAGGATTTACTAAGAGGATACATAACTTTTTCTTTATTTTTTAAAAGAAAGAGAACCATTCTACTAGCTGATTTTGGTCCAACTCCGGGCAATCTCGAAAATAATTGAATTAATTCTTGAAGAACTTCATCGTACATTTTTTTTTTTTTAAAAAGGCATTTTCATTCCTGGTGGTAATCCTAAACCGCCAGTTAATTTTTTCATTTCTTCTTGAGATTTTTCTTCTGCTTTTGTTTTTGCATCATTAAGTGCTGCAACTATGAGATCTTCCATAACTTCTTTTTCATTATCCTTAATTATTGATGGATCTAAATCAATTTTTTTAACTTCATTTTTGCAGTTCATTATTATTTTAACCATTCCACCACCGGACGTTCCTTCCACTTCTAAATTAGAAAGACTCTCCTGCATTTCCTGCATTTTTTTCTGCATTTCCTGTGCTTTTTTCATCATATCATTAAAATTATTCATTTTTTTCTCCTTTATTTTTTACTTCTGCAATTTTAGATCCTGGAAAAATATTTAAAATTTCTTTTATCTTATCATTTTCTTTAATTTTATTAATTGTTTCTTTTTTTTCTTTTTCTTTTTGCTGTTCTAAAGTTAAATCACCCTTTTCCTGTGTCATTAGAATATGCCATTTATTTCCAGTCCATTCTGAAAGAAACTGGCTGACTTTACTGGCTAAATCTTTAGGGGCATCTTCAGTAGGATGCATTAAAATTTTTCCTTTTTTAAAGCTAACTAAATGAACATTACAAAATAAATTATTAAATATAAAATTTCTTTTTTTTGTAAAAATAAATTAGCAATATCTTTAAAATTATCGATTGTTAGGCTCTTTTCTGTAGTATTTTTTTTTAAATTTATTTCTGCTGATTTATTTTTTTTTAAAACGACTTCTGTATTTTTAAGTTCCATTACAGTATCAGAGCCTATGCCTGTCTGTTTTTTATTTTTAGTTACCGGTTTATCTTCATTTTTTTTTATTTCACTTTTTTTTTCTTGATTAACAGTATTTTCGGCACTTTTTGAAGAAACTTTTTCTTCAAATTCTGATGATATTTTTATAAGAATCATTTCTGCTGTAATATGAGGCATGCTATGGGCTTGTAATTCTTGGTAACCTTGAAGAAGCATTTGCCAGATTTTTGAAAGCATATTATTATTTATTTTTTTAATTATTTCTAATCCCTTTTCTTTATCAATTTCCGGTATACCTGCTTCATTTGAAATTTCAGGAGTTAAAATAAGTCTGCTT
>CAYOOR010000062.1:0-3963 GCA_964405695.1 uncultured Alphaproteobacteria bacterium | reverse complement strand
ATTTAAAAAAATTTAAAAAACCATGAAATACTATGGACGCAAGACAAAAAATGAAACATTATTTAAGAAAAAAAAAAAGAAAGTAAATTTTTAAATGATAAGAGAATCAATAGTTATAACTACTGATTTGAAGAATAAAGCGCATATTGTTCCAATGGGGGTTATTTTTCAAAAAAAAAAAATATTTATTGCTCCATATATCCCATCAAAAACTTTTGATAATTTAATCGAAAATCCTTATGCTGTAATTAATTTTACAGATGATGTAAATATCTTTGTCGATACTTTATTTAAAAAAAAAAAAATTAAAATAAAACCAACAAAAAGAATAAAAAGTTTTTATCTTAGTAATACGCTTTCCTATTTAGAGATTAAAGTTGAAAAATTTATTAAAAATAAATTAAGACCAAGATTTCAATGTAAAATTTTAAATACAACTACATTGGATTATTTTAAAGGTTTTAATAGAGCTCAATTATCAGTTATCGAGGCGGCAATCTTAGTTAGTAGAATTAATATTTTACCGATAAGTAAAATAAGAAAAGAAATTAATTATCTGCAAATTGCTATAGAAAAAACTGCAGGAAAAAATGAAAATAGAGCTTGGAAAAAATTAATTAAAAAAATTAATAATAAAAGATGATTAATAGTTATAAAACAAAAATTTTAGCAAGTATAAAATCATTAAATGAAATTAATTTAGTTTTAAAAAAAGGCGTTGATATTATTGATTTTAAAAATCCTTCAGAAGGAGCTTTAGGAGCTTTATCTATAAATAAAATAAATTTTTTTTTAAATAAAATACCAAAAAAACAAACCACAAGCGCTACTATTGGAGATATTTCATCAATAAAAAAAATTGAACAAAAGGTCAAATTGTTATCAAAAACAAATGTTGATTTTATTAAAATCGGTTTTTTTTTTGATGAAAGTAAAATTAATTATTTAATTAATTTAAAAAAAAAAATTACAAATAAAAAAATTGTTGCAGTACTATTTGCTGATATGAATCCAAACTTGGATATTATAAAAAGAATAAAAAAAATAAAATTTGATGGCCTTTTAATTGATACAAAAAATAAAAAAAATGGCAATCTTCTTAATTATTTTAATTTAAAAAAAATTAATGATTTTATTAAAATTTGTAAATATGAGAAATTATCTATAGGGCTAGCAGGTTCTTTAAGTATTGATGATATTCAACCTTTAATCATGTTAAAACCAGATTATTTAGGTTTTAGAGGTGCTCTTTGTAAATCTAAAAAAAGAAATCAAAATATAAATAAAGTTGCTTTAGATAAATTATTAATCAAGTTTAGATCTTTTTCTTTTTTAAAAAATCATGTAGGAGAAACACAACAGATAAAGCAGCTTCAAGATTAATTATTTTTTTTTTAAGAAATTTTATTTTTGTTTCAAAATCTATATAATTTTTTTTAAATAAATCTTTAATTAAAAATCTTCCTAAACCCGCCCCAATAATATTTATTTCTTTATTGAAAAATCTTTTCTTTATTTTATTTATTTTTTTTTTTAAAATAATTTTTTGTTTTTTTTCTAGTAAAGAAGAAACTTTTTTCCATTTTTTTAATTCTTTTTTTTTGTAATCTTTTCCATAAATTCTAGCAAGTCTTCTTGCACTACTATGCTTATCTTTTTTCTTATTATCTTCTGTTGGAATCTGGTCTAATTTTCTTGGAAGTTTTCCTAAAATTCTATACACATCAGCAATATTTGAAAAATTTTCATAAATTATATTTTTTCTTTTTTCAATTGCATTTATTGGAGTTCTTAAACTGCCAATATATAAAAGTTCATTATTTTTAAGTCTTTTTGAGTCATTTGTCCCTTTTGAAATTATTTTTCCATTTTTTATTGGTATAATATCTGTTGTTGTAGATCCAATATCAATTAATAAACAATTAGATACATATTTTGATATGAAATTAGCACTAGCATGCCAATTCATAGAGTTTATTAAAGGAGTTTTTTTAATTGCATCTTTTTTATTAAAAAAATTTTTTTTGTAATTATAAAAAAAAACTTTTTTTTTAATTAATAACTTAGATGTTAAATTAATAATATGTTTTGTTCCTATAGATCTATTAGAAAAAATATCTGAAAGTTCTGCGGTCATAGTTATTGCATGAAAATCACATTTGCCAAGTTTTTTTTTAATTAATTTTATAGATTTTTCTAGGTGAGAGATATTCTTCCATATTGGACAAAAAATCTGTTTTTTTTTAATATTTTTTTTTTTAAAAATCTACTTTTATAGCTTTTATATGTGCTCCACCAATATCCCATCCAATTATTTTCATATAAGATTAATTATAATTTTTTAAAATTTTTTTAGCGATATTAATTTTTAAATTTTTTTCCATATTTTTATATGAAGTTGTAATTCTTGGATTAATTTCTATAAAAAAGAATTTTTTTTTTGTAATAATTAAGTCTATACCAAAGAAACTTTTTAGTCCGGGTAAATTTTTAATAATAATATCTATATTTTTTTTTATTTCTTTTTCGAATGGAATTTTTTTTATAAATTTTGTTCCAGCAAAAATTATTTTTTTATTTTTACAAAAAATTCTTTGTTTATTAAAGTTTATAATTTTCTCATTATAAGATGGTAAAATGTTTACACTATAATTTTCCGCTTTTATAAATGGTTGTACAATATATTTTTTTTTATAATTAGTAAATTTTTTAAAATTTTTATTATCAATAATTAAATTTTTCTCAGATCCAGCACCATCATCTGGTTTAATTATCCATTGATTATTTTTTTTAAAATTCAATTTTTTTAAATTATTAAAAGTTTTTATTGTTGGAATAGAGTTTTTTTTGAAAAAATTATATGTTTTAAATTTACTACTTGTTTTTTTTATTGCATCTATACTATTTGATAATGTTTTTTTCTTTTTTGTATTAAGTTTTATTAAATTTATTAATTGTGAGTTTGTTTCGGGAGCAATAGGTAAATAAAAATTTACACTATTAATTATTTTTTTCCATAAAGAAAAGGGTTTTTCTTTTATTATAATACATTCTGTATTTTTTATTTTTTTAATTTTTTTTTTAAATCTATAATCCCAAGCATAAATTATTTTAAGATTATCAATTTTATTGAAATCCATTAATAAAGATTTTACAATCATTCTTGCTTGAAGAAATAATTCTTTAGGGACTTTATTATTAATATAGCCGCCTCCAGTTACATATTCGCATATAAAAATTTTTTTCATTATGGAATTAATACCAGCAATCGATGTTTTAAATAATATTGTAGTTAAGGCTGTCGCAGGTAAAAGAAAAAAATATAAACCAATTATTTCAGAAATAACACATTCTTTTTATTTAAATGACATAATTTTATCTCTATTGAAAGAATATAATTTTAAATCAATTTATATTGCTGATTTAAATGCGATAATGGGAAATGGGGACAATTATAAAATAATAAATAAAGCTATAGAGCAATTCCCAAATATAAGTTTTTGGGTAGATTATGGTATTAAATCTTTGAATGATTATAAAAAATTTGATGATAAAAAATTTAAAATTATTATTGGTTCAGAAACTATTAATAGTGTTAATGAATTAAAATTAATTAATAAAAAAAAAAGAAATGAATTTATATTGTCTTTAGATTTTAAAGATAGTTTATTCTTAGGACCTAATAATTTACTTAAAAAAAAAGAATTATGGCCAAAAAATATTATTTATATGTTTTTAGATAAAGTAGGTAAAAAAAATATATTAAATAAATTTGATATTGGAATATTTAATTTTGATAAAAAAAATAATTTTTATTTAGCAGGAGGTATATCTAATAATAAAGATATAGATTTTTTAGAAAATTTGGGTTTTAAAGGTATCTTAATTGCAAGTGCGATTCACGAAAGATTAATAAATTATAAAAAATTGTAAAAAAAAAGCGAGTTTTTAAACTCGCTCTTT
>CAYOOR010000061.1:0-29093 GCA_964405695.1 uncultured Alphaproteobacteria bacterium | reverse complement strand
TTTTTCTTTTTTTTGTTCTAAAGACTATTTTAATTACTTAAAGACACAAAGATAATTTTGAAAGAATTAAGAATAAAACAGAACATAAAATCTCTTTTTAACAATTTTTCATTGACAAATTAAAAAAAAAGTTCCATTTATTGCAAAAATACAGCTTAGAAAAAAATAATGAGTAATATTGTTATTGTAGAATCACCAGCGAAAGCCAAGACCATCGAAAAATATCTTGGTCCAGACTATAAAGTCATGGCTAGTATTGGACATGTAAGAGATCTCTTACCTAAAAATGGATCTGTAAATACAGATGAACAATATAAAATGACATGGGAAATATCTGCTCAAGGAAAAAAAGTCATGAAAGAAATTTCTGACACAATAAAAACGGGTGATAATTTATATTTAGCGACTGATCCAGATAGAGAAGGTGAGGCTATCTCATGGCATGTTGAAGAGGTACTCAAACAAAAGAATAAATTGGACAATGTAAATGTAAAAAGAATTACATTTAATGAAATTACAAAAGAAGCGGTTAATAATGCAATCGAAAAACCTAGAGAATTAGATAATGATTTAATTAATGCATACTTAGCAAGAAGAGCTTTAGATTATTTAGTCGGATTTAATTTATCTCCTATACTTTGGAGAAAACTTCCAGGAAGTAAGTCAGCAGGAAGAGTTCAATCTGTAGCTTTAAAGATTATATGTGAAAGAGAAAATGAAATTGAACATTTTAAACCAAAAGAATATTGGTCTATAGATGTTTTATTAAAATCGAAAGACAATCAAATTTTTAAATCATCTTTAAAACAAATTAATGATAAAAAATTAAAAAAATTAGATATAGATAAAGAACTTACAGCTAAAGAATATGTTGAAATAATAAATTCAAAAACTTATAAAGTTGATGAAATAAAATCAAAAGAAGTTAAAAGAAATCCTTATGCACCTTTTACAACTTCAACATTACAACAAGATGCTGGAAATAAATTTGGTTATTCTGCCGCATCAACAATGGGGAAAGCACAAAAATTATATCAAGATGGTTTTATTACTTATATGCGTACTGACAGTATAGTTTTATCAAATGATGCAATACAACAATCTAGAAATTATATCTAAGAAAATTTTGGTGAAAATTATCTTCCAAACGAGCCTAGAATTTATAAATCAAAAGCAAAAAATGCGCAGGAAGCACATGAAGCAATAAGACCTACTAACATTAATAATTCACCTGAAAAAATAAAAAATGACATTAGTTCTGATGAATTTGAACTTTATAAACTTATTTGGAATAGAACTGTTGCATCACAAATGAACAGTGCAATATTTAAACAAATTACTTTAATCATCAAATCACATGATGGACAGATTTTTTTAAACTCTTCAGGCTCTACCCCTGTTTTTGATGGCATGTTAAAAGTTTATAATTATGAAAAGAAATCTAATAGTAAAGAAAATGAAGAAAATATAATACCTAACTTAAATTCTGGTGATGATGTAAGTATTGATAAAATATTAGATGAACAACATTTTACACAACCACCTGCTCGTTATACAGAAGCAAGTTTAGTTAAAAAATTAGAAGAATTAGGAATTGGAAGACCATCTACTTACGCTCCTATTATTCAGGTTTTAAAAACAAGGGGATATATAAATATAGAATCACGAAGAATATTTCCTCAAGATAGAGGCCGAATAGTTACTGTATTTCTATCTAATTTTTTTGAAAAATATATAGATTATGATTTTACTGCAAATTTAGAAAATAAATTAGATGATATTTCTGGTGGTAGATTAAATTACATAAGTGTATTAGATGATTTTTGGAAAAATTTTTATAATTTAATTGAGCAAACTAAAGAAATCAGAATAAGGGATGTTATTGATAAATTAGATAGTCAATTAGAAGATCATTTCTTTCAACCAAATGAAAAAAATTCAGAACCAAGAAAGTGTCCTACTTGTGATAATGGAAGATTGGGTTTGAAATTAGGAAGAACAGGTCCATTTATTGGATGTTCAAATTATCCTGATTGTAAATATTCTACTCAATTAACATCAAATATTAATGGTGATGAACAAAATGGTGGTGGTATGGCATTGCCAAAAGAAATTGGTTTAGATCCAAAAACAAACAAACCTATGACAATAAAACAAGGTCCATACGGAATATATATTGAAATGGAAGATAAGGATGGTGAAAAACCAAGACGAGCCTCTGTACCAAAAAATATACCTTTAGAACAATTAAGTATTGAAAAGGCCTCACAATTATTATCTTTACCAAGGGAAGTTGGTAAATATTCAAAAACTAATGAAATAATTATTGCGAATAATGGAAGATTTGGGCCATATTTAAAAATTGGTGATTATTTTGTTTCATTAAAAGAAGATGATGTCTATACAGTTGGCCAAAATAGAGCAATTGATTTAATTGAAGAACACTTCAAAAAAATAGAAAAACAAACTATAGGAACTCACGATAATAAAGAATTAAGTGTTAGCAAAAGAGGGAGAATTGGTTATTTTTTAAAAAATGGGACTACAAGTATTAGAGTTCCAAATGAAATTGATGCAAAAACAATATCTTTAGAAAAAGCTATTGAATTAATAGAAATAAAAAAAACTAAAGATACTGAAAAGAAGAAAAAAACTAAAAAAAAAAGAAAAAGTAAAAAAGAAAAAATTAAGTCTGATATCTAATCTTTTTTTTTAAGATCTAATATTTTTAAAGATAATTCTTTTAATCTTTCAACAGAAATTTCAGCAGGCGCATTCATCATCAAATCTTCTGCTTTTTGATTAAAAGGAAATGGAATTATCTCTCTTATATTAGGTTCGCCTGCTATTAGCATTACTATTCTATCAATCCCTGGTGCACAACCACCATGTGGAGGAGCTCCATAATTAAAAGCCTGTAAAAGCCCGCTAAATTTTTCCTCTAAATCTTTTTTACTATATCCTGCTAGTTCAAATGCTTTAACCATAATTTCAGGTTTATGATTTCTTATTGCTCCGCTAGATAATTCAATTCCATTACAAACATTATCATATTGAAAAGCTTTTATTTTCATAGGATCTACTTTTATAAAAGAATCTAAACATCCCTGTGGCATTGAAAATGGATTATGACTAAATTCAATCACTAATGTTACAGGATTTAATTGATACATTGGATAATCAACTATCCAACAAAAACAAAATTCTTTTTCATTAATTAAATTTAATTCATTCCCTATTTTTGTTCGTGCAGCTGATGCAAATTCTCTAATTTCTTCTTCTTTACCGCATAAAAAAAATATAGAACTATTTTTATCAACACCGTCGATTTCAAGCAATTTATTAATTCTTTCTTTATTTAAATTATTAGCAATAGGGCCTTTACCATCATTATTTATAAATTGTATATATCCCATACCTCCCTGACCTTCATTTTTTGCCCATGTATTAAGTTTATCAAAAAAAGTTCTTGGTTTATCTTTTGTGTTAGGAGCAGGAATTGCAATTACAATCGAACCTTTATTAACATTCTCAGCAAAAAGTTTAAAACTTGATCCTTTAAAAATCTCTGTTACGTCTGATAATAATAATGGATTTCGTAAATCAGGTTTATCATCACCATATTTTTCTAAACTTTCATTATATGTAATTCTTTTAAAAGGTGGTTTTGAAATAGAAAAATCTTTTTTTAGCTTAGTAAACACATTAAATAACACTGGCTCCAAAGCATTAAAAACATCCTCTTGAGTTACAAATGACATTTCATAATCTAATAGATAAAATTCACCTGGAGAGCTGTCTGCTCGACTATCTTCATCTCTAATACATGGAGCAATTTGAAAATATTTATCAAAACCAGCGGTCATTAACAATTGTTTAAATTGTTGAGGTGCTTGCGGTAATGCGTAGAATTTACCAGGATTAATTCTACTAGGAACTAAATAATCTCTAGCACCTTCAGGAGAGCTTGCTGTTAATATTGGTGTTTGTATTTCTATAAAATTCTGATTAACCATACCTTCTCTAATTAAAGAAATAACTTTATTTCTTAACAAAATATTCTTCTGCATTTTAGATCTTCTCAAATCTAAATATCTAAATTTCAATCTAGTATCTTCTCCATAATCTTTATCAGAATTAACTTCTAGAGGTAATGGCATAGCAGGTGATTCATTTATATATTCATCAACACTAACTTCAATTTCACCAGTTGGGATCTTTTTGTTTAAAGTTTCATTCGATCTAGGTACAACTTTTCCAATAACAATAATAACACTTTCAGTTGTTGTTTTTTCAGCAATAGGAAAAAACTTATTTTTTTTATCAATTACTATTTGTGTTATGCCATAATGATCTCTTAAATCAATAAAAAGTAAATTTCCATGATCTCTTTTTCTATGAACCCAGCCTGATAATTTAACTATTTTATTTTTATCTTTTAATTTTAGTTCATTACAGTTATGAGTTCTAAATTGGTGCATTTTTTTATATTAAATTAATTCCTTAACAAAAGATAAGTTTATTTTTTTTTTTGTTATTAAAGATTTTTTATCTAATTTATTTACTATCATCCGTAAATTTGTAAAAGATCTTTCAGATCTATACACAATAAATTTAATTATTTTTTTGTCTATTAAAATTTGTTTATCTGAAAACAATTTTATTAATACTAAAGATAATAATTTATCGTCAGGTTTTTTTATTTTAATAGAAATTGATGACATAATTCTAGATCTTAGATCCGGTAAAACAATATTTAAAGATTTTGGTGAAACCAATGAAGTAATTAATACGTAAGATTCTTTTTCATCTACTAAATTATAAAAATGTAATAATTTTTTTTCTAATTTTTTTTTTATATTTTTATCTTTTTCATTAAAAAATTTTGTAATATTTTCAATAATGAAGGTATTTTTATTTTGAAAAATATTTTCTAACCTTAAATTCTTGAATTTTTTTAGACTTAAATTTAAAGCAGATGTTTTTGTTTTCCATATATTTGATAAATGTGTTTTACCAATACCTTTATCCCCATATAAAATCAATTTTCTACCTATCCAATTTGGCCATTTATTTATTAAATTGAATGCTTCTTTATTAGATGAAGATATTAAAAAATCGTTTTTTTCATATATTTTATTTTTTTTTTTTAAATTTAAAGGAAGTTGAGTATTTTTTAAATTTTTTATCATAATTTAAAAATTATTTTTTAAGATTTAAATTTTTATCTTCAATATTAAAATCTAGATCCGATTGACTAAAAGCTAATTTTAATTGATTTAAGTTTCCTGAAAATGATACGATAATATTAGCTTCATTTTTAGAAAAATTAGTCACATTATATTTATCAATAATTGACATGCTATTAATACTTTTTTTAATATTGATCCAATCGTTTAAACTTTTAAATAAAACAGTAATTCTAGTTAATTTTTTTTGAGAACTTAAAACATTTGCAGTTTTCCATTGTTTATTAACAAAATCCTCGACTTTTGTTCTTGCTTCTTTTAAAACATCGTCTGAAAATTCATTAGTATATATTTCTATTGTATCCTGATAGGTATCTTTATCACCACCATCAAATCTGTAAATAGAGAGATCTAAATTAAATAATATTTTTGATTTATCTCTATTATATTTTTTTTTTAAAATAGCAATTAAAACTCCAGTAGTATCATGAGATTTAGCTAATAATTCAAGATTTTCTAAATTCTTTTTAACTGCTTGATCTTGATTAAATAAAATAAAATCAGTAAATTTTCCTTCTGAAGATTTTATAGGTATTAAACCCTGATAGTTAGCATTTTTAATCCAAATATTTCGCCAAATATTTTTTTTTTCCCATAGGTATGTTACACCGGCAAATTTATAAATAGGTAAAATTAATAATGGCTTACTTTTAACACTCGTGAATTTAATATTATTTTTATTAAAAAAATTTAATATTTTATTCTCATTAAATATTATTGTTAAATTACCAATATATCTTTCTGGAGCAGTCTTTTCATTCTGAATTTCAATTGCTTCTACAAATTCTTGTATTCTTTCAGCCTCAATATCTTTAATTTTCTGATATTCAGTCTCCAAAAGCATTTTTTTCATTAAATTATTAAAACCTTTTTCTTGTGCTGTTAATAAGGCAATTTCTTTAGCTTTAGATGTTGAAGTTGAAGTTATATCAATAAAAACATCATTTATTGTAAAAATTGTGCCTTTCTTTTCAGTACCGCTTAATAAATATTTTGAAAAAATTATACTTATTAAAAAAAAGATAATGAATATTTTAATAAAATTATATTTCATAGTATTATGATATCTCTTTACTATATTTTTAAATAAATAATAAATCAATGGTGTCAAAAGTAAATAAATACAAAAAAGCAGGTGTAGATATTAATTCTGGAAACCAATTTGTTAAATTAATAAAAAAAAAAGTTTTTAAAACACATATAAAAGGTTCTTTGAAAGATTTAAACTCTTTTGGAGGTTTTTTTAATTTATCATCTTTAAATTATAAAGAACCTTTGCTAATAAGTGCTACTGACGGTGTAGGAACAAAAATTAAAATAGCTCAAAATTTAAAAAAATATAATACTTTAGGAATTGACTTAGTTGCAATGTCTGTAAATGATATTCTTGTTCACGGTGGTAAACCGATCTTTTTTCTAGATTATATAGCTGTAGAAAAATTAAATAAAAAAATAGGTATAGAAATAATAGATGGAATTTGTAAAGGGTGTAAAATTGCCGGATGCTCTTTATTGGGTGGGGAAACTGCTGAAATGCCCGGTATTTATCAAAAAAATGATTTTGATTTAGCTGGTTTTGCAGTTGGAGTAGTAGAAAAAAAAAAATTAATTACAGGTAAAGCAATTAAAAAAGATGATGTAGTAATAGGGCTTAAATCTTCAGGTTTTCATTCTAATGGATATTCTATGATAAGGTATATATTAGAAAAAAAGAAAATAAGTTATAAAAAAATAATAAATAAAAATAGTATTGGAAATTTTCTAATAAAACCTACAAAAATTTATTCAAAAATAATATTAAAACTTCTTAATACAAATGGAATTAATGGAATGTGTCATATTACAGGAGGTGGTATTATAGAAAATATACCAAGAATTATTCCAAACGGTTTGGGAATTGATTTTAATAATCATAATTGGAAATTACCAAATATTTATAATTGGTTTAGAAAACAAGGTGATTTATCATTTAAAGAAATGTTAAAAATTTTTAATTGTGGTGTAGGTATGATTTTAATATGTAAAAAAAATAAGGCCAAAAATATAATTTCACAATTAAATAAAAACAAAGAACCTTTTTTTTATTTAGGAAATATTATTAAAAGTAAAAAAAAAATTGATTTTAAATTATTAGAACAAAAATGGAAAATTTGAAAATTGTTGTTCTTATTTCAGGTAGAGGAAGTAATCTTAAAGCAATAGCTCAAGAATGTAAAAAGAAAAGAACACCTGCGAAAATAATTGCAATAATTTCTAATAATCAATTTGCTTCTGGTTTAAAAATTAAAGGAAAATTTGAAAAAATTTTTATTAAAGAAAAAAAAAAAGATTTCGAAAAAAAATTACAAAAGAATTTAAATAGACTAAAACCTGATTTAATTTGTTTAGCTGGTTTTATGAAAATATTATCACCATTTATAATAAGAAAATGGAGAAATAAAATTATCAATGTTCATCCATCCCTATTACCTTCGTTTAAAGGTTTAAATACACATAAAAGAGTATTAGAAAAAGGTGTAAAAATTTCAGGATGTACTATTCATTTTGTTGATGAAAGTTTAGATGGTGGACCGATTATTGCTCAAGCAGCTTTAACTGTTAAAAAGAAAATGAAAGAATTAGAATTACAAAAAAAAATTTTAGAACTTGAACATGTGATTTACCCTCAAGTCATAAATTTATTTTCTAAAAAAAAAATTTTAATAAAACAAAACAAAGTATTAATTAAAAGTGAAAATAAAGAAATAAATAAATTTATTAAAAATGTATAAATAATTTGATTAAAAAATTTTTTTTTGTAAATTTAATATATGGATAAGAATTTAAAAAGAGCTTATAACAACTGGATTGTTTTTCTTAAAGGTACTGTTTTATTAGTTGCAGGTGTAATTGTAATATTAGCCTTTATGGCTTTATTTCTACTTTAAGCTTCATCGTTAAAAAAAAAGCTTATTTCTTTTTTTGCATTCTCTTCACTATCAGATCCGTGAACTGCATTTTCTTGAATTGAATTAGCGTATAATTTTCTAATAGTTCCATCAATAGCTTCATCTGGGTTAGTTGCACCCATAATTTTTCTATAATTTTCAACAGCATTTTCGCCCTCTAACACCTGAACAATTATGGGTCCTGAAACCATAAATTGGCATAATTCTTCAAAAAAAGGTTTGTCTGAATGAACTGAATAAAATCCTTTAGCTTCTGTTTCGGTTAATGTTATTTTTTTTGAATTTAAAATATTTAAACCAGAATTTTTTATTATTGTATTTATTTCATTTTCAACACCAGCTTTAATAGCATCCGGTTTAATTATTGATAATGTTTTTTGATTAGGCATTTATTTTTCAAAATTATTAAGAATAAAATCATTTATTAATCTTACTCCAAATGCAGTTCCGCCTTTTTTAGATAAAGGTAAATCTTTATTAATCCAAGTAACTCCAGCTATATCCAAATGTGCCCATTCAACCTCTTTTTTTACAAATCTTTGTAAAAATTGTGCAGCTGTAATACTACCTGCCCCACCTGTACCAGTAATATTCTTAACATCTGCAATATCACAATTTAATAATTCGTCATATTCTTTATTTAATGGAAATCTCCAAATTTTTTCATCTGTTTTATTTGCTGAAGTAACTAAATCATCTGATAATTTGTCAGAATTTGAAAACAAACCAGCATATAAATTACCTAAAGCTACAATAATAGCACCAGTCAATGTTGCAAAATTTATCATTTTTTTCACTTTAAATTTTTCTTGGCAATACCATAATGCATCTGCTAAAACTAATCTGCCTTCAGCATCTGTATTTAATACCTCTATTGTTTGCCCTGACATAGATTTAACTATATCACTTGGTCTTTGAGCGTTAGAACTAACCATATTTTCAACTGTACCTATAACAGCAACAACGTTAGATTTTGATTTTCTTAAAGCAAGTGTTTTCATTACTCCAAGAACTAATGGTGAACCTCCCATATCCATTTTCATTTATTCCATACCTGAAGATGGTTTAAGTGAATAGCCGCCCGTATCGAATGTTACACCTTTGCCAACTAAACCTAAATATGCTTTTTTTGATCTTGGGTTGCCATTCCATTCTAAAGTAATGAGTCTTGATGGATTAGCGCTCCCCATACCTACACCTAAAAGAGCGTTCATACCAAGCTTTTTCATTTTTTTTTCATCTAAAATATTTACTTTTAATCCAAATTTAGTTAGTTCTTTAGCTCTAGAAGCTAAATGAACAGGATTTAAGACATTAGGTGGTTCATGTAAAAGATCTCGAGAAAAAAAAACGCCTTCTGTAACAGCATTATGAGATATAAACATTTTTTTATATTTAGCAGATTGTGATGTAACAAAATTTATTTCTTCAATTTTAAATTTTTTATCTTTTTTAATATTTTTATATTTAGTAAAAGAATATGATTTTAATTTAATTCCAGCAGCTAAATTTAAAATAATACTTTCTTTACTTACGCTAATTTTTTTTACATTTTCAATAGAAACAGATATTTTTTTATATTTTAAATTTTCAATAAAAGAAAATAAAAGTCCGCCAAAATATTGAAAATTAAACTCTTTAATTTCAGAAGTTTCCCCAATACCTATAAATAAGAAATTATGATTAATTTTTTTATCAAAAATCTCAATATTAGATATTTGATTTAATAAACCGTTAAAATTTCTTTTTGATAAAAGATTTAAAATATTATTTTGTATTTCTTTATCTGAAGAAATACTATAATCAGTAATATTTTTTTTGTCTTTATTAACAAAAAATATTTTAAAGTTTGGTGAAACTTTTTTATTGATAAAATTTACATTCATAGAACACAAATTAATATAGTTATTATGTCAATAATTTCCAAATATATTTTTAAGCAAATTGGGTATTTTTTTATATCTTTAACATCTTTTTTTATAATTGTTATGTGGCTTATAATAGCATTGAAATTTATAGAATATGTTACAACAAATGGATTGGATATTAAAAATTTTTTTAAACTAACTTCATTATTAATACCTACTTTAATTCCGTCTTTAACACCAATCACACTAAGTCTTGCTTGTATAATTGTCTATCATAAATTATCAAATGATAATGAATTAATAATCATAAAATCATCTGGTTTTAGTAAAGTTCAAATACTTAAGCCAGCTTTGTTACTTTCAATATTTGTAGCTTTAATAAATTTAATGTTAAATCTTTATTTAAGTCCTCTTAGTAAAAATACATTTAAAGAAAATCAAAAAGAATTAAGAGAAGATATTGCTAGAGTTGCTTTTAAAGAAGGAAGATTTTCAAACTTATTTCAAGATATAACTATATATATAGAAAAAGTAGAAGATGAAAATAATTTTAAACACATATTTGTTTATGATAATAGAAATAAAAAAGACCCCGCTACTTATATAGCAAAAAAAGCAGAATTAATTCAAAATGATCTTCAAAATAAAGTTATTTTAAGAAACGGGAATAGACAAATTATTAATAAAAAAAATTCACAACTAAGCATAATTAAATTTGAAGAATATGAAGTAAATTTAGATAATTTAATTAAAGATGATAATAAAGAAAGAATTAAAGAACCTGAAGAAATGTTTGTAAATGAATTATGGGATAAAAAACATTTAACAAGTGGAAGATATGATCAAAATCAAATAAAAAGTATGATAATTGAAGGACACAAAAGAATTATTGACCCTATATATTGTATAATTTTTACATTAATCAGTTTAACTTTTTTATTAAAAGATAATTTGATTCTACAATCTACACTCAAAAAAACATCTATGATTATATTATTAATTTTTTTAATTGAAGTTATTTATCTTTCAATTCCTAATCTAATTGTAAAAAAGATTTATTTATTACCTGGAATCTATATTTTTCCAATTTTTTTACTATTTTTTTTATTAATCACCAATATACAAAAAAATTATTTTAAAAAATGAAAATATCAAATTTAAATATTTTTAATAAAAAATTAGAAATTTATATTCTTAACAAATTTATAAGAAATTTTATTTTCTTTTTTTTCATTGCTTTATTTATAGTTTTTTTAATTGAATTTGTAGAATTATTAAGAAGAACATCAGAAAATCCCAATGTATCATCAATATTTTTTATATTGTATCTAGCTATATTGAAAATAACCGAAAGTGTGAGTTTTATAATACCTATTAGTTTTATTGTAACTACTATGATTACTTGCAAACATTTTAATAAAAATAGAGAAATGATAATAATTCAAAATGCTGGATTAAATTCATTTAAAATACTTTATCCTTTTATCGTATTTTCTATTATTTTCAGTATTTTGTATATCTCATTTCTTAACCCTTTTTTTTCCTATACAACAAATTTATATCAAAAAGTAGAACAAGAAATGTTTAGAGGAAAACTAAGTAAAGCTTCAATTAGTAAATCTGGTATATGGTTAAGACAAGGTTCAGATAATAATAAAATTGTAATAAGAGCATCAAATTTTATTCCTGAAGAAAGCTTATTTAAAGATTCAACTTTTTATATTTTTACAAAAAAGAATAATTTTATTGAAAGAATTGATGCGCAAAATGTAAAACTTGGTCAAAATAATTGGATCATGAAAAACGTCATCATTAATAGACCAAATAAAAAAGTTGTAAAAATTGATGAATACACATTAAAAACCAATCTATCCATTGATAAAATAGAAAATAGTTTTTTAGACCCAGAAAGTCTATCGATAAGAAAAATGCCAGAATTTATAAATTTATTACAAGAATCTGGATTTTCAGCAACTAAACATAAAATGTATTTATTTAAAAGTATATTTTTACCTTTATATCTTATTGGATTAATATTAGTAGCTGGTTCCTTTACAATTAAATATACAAAAACCAATGTAAAAAATTTCTTTATGATTTTATCATGTTCTGTCTTTTGTTTTTTAATTCATGTAATTTCTGAATATATATATTCACTTGGTATTGCTAATAAATTACCTACCCTACTTGCATCTATATCCCCATCTATTATAACTATTATGATGGGAATTTTTTTTATATTACACTTTGAGAGAACAAATTAAATATATACAAAATATTATTGTATTAACTATATTTTTACTTGTTTTGATAAATAAGAATCTTTTATCAGAAGAAGATTTACCATTTATCTTAAATGCAAATAAAATTATAAATAATGATAAAATACTAATAATTGCAAAAGGTGAAGTAGAGGTAATACAAGGAAAAGAGGTTCTAAGAGCTGATTATTTAGAATTTGACAAAGAAAAAAACAAAGCTTTTGCAAAAGGAAATGTGAGTATTTTAGATAAAGACGGTGTTGTCTATTTTGCGGATTACGCAGAGATAGACAAAGGTTTCAAAAATGGTTTAACAAAAAACATTTCTATACTTTTTCCAGATAATTCTAAAATTGCCGCAAGTAATGGTAAAAGATTTAAAGGCCAAATATCTAGATTAAAAAAAGCTTTATATTCAGCATGTAATTGTGATGATCCTGACAAAAGTCCTACTTGGCAAATAAAAGCATCAGAGGTTGTTCATGATTCAAAAAGAAAAAAAATAACATATAAAAATGCATTTCTTGAATTTTTAGGTTTTCCAGTAGCATATACTCCTTTTTATTCTCATCCTGATCCAAGTGTCAAAAGACAAAGTGGTTTTTTATTTCCTAGATATACATCTAATTCAGAATTAGGGACAATAATTGGAACACCATATTATTTTTCTTTATCACCTCATAAAGACTTGACGGTTGAACCAATGTATATTGGTAATCAAAGACCATTAATTTATACTCAATACAGACAAAAATTTCTAAATGGAGAAATTAATGTAGATACTAGTTTTACTAATGCTGAAAGAAGAACCAGAGTAAAAACATATTCAAATAAATTTAGAGGACATTTATTCATTAATGGTAAATTTGATCATAATGAATTCTGGAGATATGGATTTAATATAAAACGTTCAACTGACGATACTTATTTATCAAGATATTTATTTGAAGGTGCTACTGATAGGCTTCATTCTGATTTTTATATTGAGGGCTTTGATGATAAAAATTATTTTATTGCTTCTGGTATAGCTACTCAAGTTCAATCAAGTGCTTATCAAAGTAATAAAACACCTCTAGTTTTACCATCAATTAATTATAATTTTCAAAGTGAAAAAACTAAATTTGGTTTTATCGATTTAAATGCAAGTTTTTTATCTTTAACTAGAAGAGAGGGTGCGGACACAAGAAAAATATCTTTACAACCAATATTAACATATCCATTTACAGATAATTTTGGTAATAGATATAAATTTCAAGCTAAAACAACAATTTCAAGTTATATGCTTAGTCATGTTCAAAGAACTGGAAAAGCAGATTACAAAGGATACAAATCTAGAATACATCCAGAATTATTATTTGGTTGGGATTTACCTTTACAAAAAAAACAAAATGGTAAAAATTTTATAATTAAGCCACAAGCTGCTTTAATTTTAGCTCCAAATAGAGGAAGTGATAATGAAATTCCAAATGAAGACAGTGATAGTTTTGAGTTTGGTGAAACACATTTATTTAATTCAAGCCTTTATCCTGGAAATGATAAAATAGAAAAATCTAATCAAAGAATTGATTATGGTTTAAACTTTAAAATTCAATCAACAAAAACTGGAATAAATTCAGATTTTTTTATAGGTCAAAGTTACAGATTCAGAAAAAATAATAATTTTAGCAAAACTTCTGGTTTGAATGATAATTTATCAGATATTGTTGGAAAAATTGGATTTGGTTTTGGAAAAAATATTAATCTATCTTATAGATTTTTACTCAATAAAGATTCTTTTTTTTCTACAAGAAGAGATCAGTTTAGGATTTCCACAAAAATATATAATAATGATTTGAATGTAAATTATATTTTTTTAGAACCTACATCGGGTATTTCGGATGAAAGAGAAGAATTGAATTTATCTTTAACTCATTATTTTAACGATAATTATTCATTACGTTATACATTAAAAGATGATATGACAAATTCAGGTGGATTATTAGGTCAAAGCTTATCTTTAAGATTTGATAATGAATGCTTTACTACTGATATCGGTTTAAATAGATCTTATTATTTAGACAGAGAAATTAAACCTAATGATACCTTTATGATTACTTTTACGTTTAAAACCCTTGGTTCATTCTCAACTGGAAGAAATATTTCAAACTAAAGAAAAGAAGGTTAAAAAATTAATGAAAATTATAAAAAAAATATTTAAAAATTTTTTTTTAATTAATTTATTTTTATTACTTTTTACTAAAAATATTATTTCAAATAGTGAAAATAATAATCTTTCTATTCTTAAAAGATTACCTACAAGTATTTTTGCTACGGTAAACGGTGAACCAATTTCTATCTTTGATTTAATTCAAAGATCAAATTTATTTAGTGTTTCAGCAAGAATTCCTATTGATGATAATTTTGAAACTAAAATACTACCAGATTTAATATCAGGTTATATAGATGAAATAATTCAAATTCAGGAAATACAAAAAGCAAATATTATAGTATCTGAAGATCAAATTAATCAAATGATTGATTCAATTGAAAAAGAAAATGGTTTTAAAAAAGGAAAATTAAAAGATTTTTTAAAAGAAAATAAAACTGATATTAAAATTCTTAAAAAACAAATAAGTTCAAATATTGGATGGAAACAACTTGTTGCAAATAAATTTAGAAAACAAGTTATAATTCAGGATTCGGAAATAGATTTACTGCATAATAATTTAAAATCCAATGTAGGAAAAGATGAATTTCTTATAGAACAAATATTTTTATCGTTAGAAAATAAAAAAAAAACAGAAGTTTTAAATAAAATTAATAACATCTATAAACAAATTCAAAATGGTGGAGATTTTACATCAATATCAAAACAGTTCTCAGAAAGTTACGGGGGTAAAATTGGATTAATTGGTTGGATACCTGAAACGCAATTAGATCAAAAAATTTTAAATGACATTAAGCTAATTAATATAAATGAAATCTCAAAACCATTATTAGGAGAAGAAGGTTACTTTATAATTAAAATTAAAAATAAAAGAATAATTGGTGAGGAGATTATTAATAATGTATCTCTATTTCGACTACAACTTATAAAAAATAATAATGAAATTAATTCCCAGTTAAAAAATGTTAAGAATTGTAAAGAATTAGAAGAGTTTACTAATAAATATGGTACTAGTGATTCAGGATCTTTAGGAAATTTAAAATATAATGAATTATCTGATTATTTAAAAGAAGAAATTAAAAAATTAAAAAAAAATGAAATAAGTCAAAATATTAAATTTGGAGAAGAAAATTATCAAATTATGCTTTGTGAAATAAACAAATTTAAACCAATAATACCTAGTAAGTTCAAAATACAAGAAATATTAGTTAATAAAAAACTTGATACAATCGCAAGACAATTCATGTCAGAATTGAGATCAAAAGCTGTAATAGATGTTAGAATTTAAATAATGAATAAAAAAATTATTACTGGAATAACAATGGGAGAACCAGCAGGTATATCTACAGAAATTACTTTAAAAGTATGGAAAAATTACAAAAATAAATTGGAACCATTTATTTTTTTTGGCGATCCTGATCATATTATTAAAACGGCTTCAAAATTAAATTATAAAATTCCAATAAAAATTATTAAAAATATAAAAGAAAGTGTAAATATTTTTAAGAATTATTTACCTATTTACAAAATTAGTCTTAAAAAAAAAATTTCTTTTGGCAAACCATCAATTAGTAATAGTAATAAAGTTTTATATTCAATTAAAAAAACTGTAAATCTTGCGTTTAAAAAAAAAATATCAAGTGTTGTAACAAATCCCGTGGAAAAAAATATT
Source organism: uncultured Alphaproteobacteria bacterium (assembly GCA_964405695.1). Taxonomy (GTDB): domain Bacteria; phylum Pseudomonadota; class Alphaproteobacteria; genus CAYOOR01. The sequence goes on along the minus strand of CAYOOR010000061.1, from coordinate 12,949 downwards.
ATTAATAAAATAAATAAAAAATTTAGTGGTCATACTTTTTATATAGCAAATTTATTATCAGTAAAAAAACCTATTATGTTATTAACTTCACCTAAAATTAGTGTAGTTCCAATTACACAACACATATCTCTTAAAAAAGCTATTAAAGCTATTAATAAAGAAATAATAATTTCAACAACAAAAATTGTTAATAAATACTTTAAAACTTATTTTGCTATTAAAAAACCTAAGATTGCAATTGCAGGATTAAATCCTCATATTGGAGAAAATGGTAATTTTGGTAATGAAGAACAAAAAATTATAATTCCAGCTATTAAAAAAATAAAAAAACAAAAAATAAATATAAGTGGCCCCTATCCTGCTGACACAATATTTAATCAAAATTTTTCAAAAAAATTTAATGTAATTATTTGTATGTATCATGATCAAGCAACTATGCCACTAAAAATAATTGATTTTGATAATGGTGTTAATATTACACTAGGGTTGCCAATTATAAGAACTTCTCCAGACCATGGGACAGCCTTAAATATATCTGGAAAAAATAAAGCTTCTGAAAAAAGTTTATATTCAGCAATAAAATTATCTCAAAAAATAGCAAAGAAGAAAAAGTTTTGGATACAATAAAACAAATTATAAATAAATATAATCTCGTATCAAAAAAATCTTTAGGACAAAATTTTATTTTAGATGAAAACATTACAGATAAAATTATAAGAAATACAAACGTAAAAAATAAAGTAATATTAGAAATTGGTCCCGGTCCAGGTTGTTTAACTAGATCTTTAATAAAAGCTGGTGCAAAAAAAATAATTGCTGTTGAAAAAGATTCAAATTGTATAAAAATATTGAACTATCAAAAAAAAATTTTTTCTAAAAAATTAGATGTAATTGAAGGTGATTTTCTAGAAAAAAATATTTTTAATAAAACTTTTAAAAAATTATATAAATATAAAAAAAAAAACATTAATGGTTTCTAATTTACCTTATAAGACTGCAATTCCTATACTTTCAAATATTTATAAAAATAGAGAATTTTTTAATGAATTATTGCTAATGTTTCAAACTGAACAAGCAAATAGAATAATTGCAAACAAAAATACAAAAAATTATGGAAGGATTACTGTTTTATCAAATTGGTTATGTGAGATTAATAAAGTTATGAATTTATCACCAAATTATTTTTTTCCGAAACCAAAAATAAATTCCTCATTATTAAAATTCAAATTTAAAAAAAATATAAAAAATGTTAGAGACGAAAACTTATTAAAAGAATTAATTAAAAAATGTTTTAATCAAAGAAGAAAAACAATAAAAAATAATTTAAAAAAATTAATTCCTGATATTGAACAAATTTTATTATTAAATAAAATTAATCCAAAAAAAAGACCTGAGGAATTAAATTATAATAATTATATTAATGTCACTAATTATATTTATGAAAAAAAAATTATTTTAAAAATTTAATTTTTTTTTTTAAAAAAAAACTTTTTTGATTAATAATTTTTTCAACTTTGATAATAGATTTAATTTGATTTAAAGTTTCATTAATTTTATCGTTTATTAAAACATATTTATACTCTTTCCAATGACTTAATTCTTTTTCAAAAAAAGATAAACGTTTTTTTACTTCATTATCACTATCTTGAGCTCTTTTTTTTTAATCTTTTAATTAATTCTCTTTTTGAAGGAGGTAAAATAAAAATACTAACAACATCCTTGCCTAATTTCTTTTTTATTTGTCTTGAACCTTGCCAATCTATATCGAATAAAACATCATTTCCTTTAGTAATATGTTTTTTTAATTTAATCAAAGAAGTCCCATAATAATTTCCAAAAACTTTTGCCCATTCAATAAAATATTTCCTTTTTTTTAATTCATTAAATTTATTTTCATTAATAAAAATATAATCTTTATTATTTCGTTCGACTGGCCTTTTCTTTCTTGTTGTATAAGAAATGGATAATTTTAATTTTTTATTATTTTTTATTAACTTTTTTGCTAATGTTGTTTTTCCTGCTCCAGAAGGTGAAGACAAAATTATATATAAACCATTATTTTTAATCATATTAATTATTTTTTAAATTTTTATATATTTTAACATTTTCATTATGTTTTTTTAAATTATTAGAAAAATTATGACCTCCTAAACCATTTGCAACAAAATATAAATAATCATTATCATCAGGCTTAGTAACTGCTAAAATTGCTTCTTTGCCTGGATTGCATATTGGTCCTTTTGGTAAACCTTTATATACATAAGTATTAAAATTTGAATCATAATTAAGATCCTTTTTCCTTAATTTATCTATTTTTATATCTGCGTCATTTTCTATTGCATAAATTACTGTTGGGTCAGATTGCAATTTCATATTTAATTTTAATCTATTTAAAAAAACTCTGGCAATTATTGGCTTTTCGGCATTTAAAGATGTTTCTTTTTCTATTAAAGAAGCAAGAATTAAAACCTCATTAATATCTTTTAAAAATAAATTTTTATCTCTATTGATCCAAGCATTTTCTAAAACTGACAACATTTCTTTTCTCATTTTATTTATAATTATATTAAAATTTGTACCATATGTATAAATATAAGTGCTTGGAAATAGGGAGCCTTCAGCATTTTTTTTAAAATTTAAATCTTTATTTAAAATGATACCCTCAGTTTTTTTTAAAATATTTATAATTTCTGTTGTTTTTAATCCCTCTGGTATTGTAAATTTTCTATAATAAACATCTCCATTTCTAATCTTGTTTATTTGCTGAAAAATATTTTTTTTATGAAATTGATATTCACCAGCTTTTATTTTTTTTTCTGATAAAGATAAAAATATAAATAATTTAAAAAAAAATTTATTATCAATTATTCTTTGTTTGTATAAATTTTCGGTGATTGTATTTAATGATTCATTTGGTGTAATAAAAAATGTATGTTTATATTCATATTTTGAAAAAAAAAATTCAAAAAAAAATAAAAAAATTAAAAAAAAATAAGATAAAAATATTTTATTATAATTTTTAATTAAAAATAAAATTTTCATTTCATATTGAATTAAATACTAGAGATGCATTAGTGCCACCAAAACCAAATGAATTTGATAAAACACATTTTACATCATGATCAATTGAATTTAGAGGAACTAAATTAATTTTTTTAGTTTCTTCTATAGGGGTATTTAAATTTAATGTTGGTGGTATTTTTTTATTTGTAATGGATAAAATAGAATATATAGATTCAACACTTCCCGAAGCACCAAGCAAATGGCCAATCGCTGATTTTGTCGAAGACATTTTAATCTTATTTAAATTTTTCAAAAAAACTTTTTGTATGCACTTCGCTTCTATTTTATCTCCAACTGGAGTTGATGTTCCATGAGCATTTATATAATCAATATCTTCTGAATTTTTTTTCGCATCATTCAAAGCTGAATTGATACATCTTTCAGCTCCATTACCATCCTCAGGTGGTGAGGTAACATGATGAGCATCGCCACTTGACCCATATCCAACTATTTCACAAATTATATTTGCATTTCTTTTTTTAGCATGCTCAAAATCTTCTAATATTAAAACACCTGCTCCATCTCCCATAACAAAACCATCTCGAGCATCGTCAAATGGTCTTGAAGCTTTTTGTGGTTCATTATTAAAATTTGTTGATAAAGCTCTTAAAGCGCAAAATCCAGCCATCCCTAATCTACAAATAGCTGCTTCTGAACCACCCGCAACCATTACATCTGCCTTATTAGATTGAATTAATCGAAAAGAATCCCCGATAGCATGAGCTCCCGAAGCACAAGCAGTTACAGTAGAATGATTAGGCCCTTTAAAATTATATTTTATTGAGACTTGGCCTGACGCTAAATTTATTAAACTTGAAGGAATAAAAAAAGGACTTATTTTTCTCGGGCTATTTTTTTCTAGAATAATTGAATTATCGTATATAGTTGATAAACCTCCAATACCAGAACCAATAATAACCCCAGTCCTTGAAGATTGATTTTCATTTTTAATAATCCAACCTGAATTTTTTATTGCCTCTTCTGCTGCAATTAATGAATAAAGTATAAATTTATCCATTTTTCTTTTTTCCTTTTCTTCAAATGATTTATTAATAATATCTTCTTCTATTACACCTGCAATTTTTGATGGCATATCATCTATTTTAAAAGAATCGATTATTTTTATTCCTGAAGTACTTGAAATTAATTTTTTCCAATTTTCTTCTACGCCATTACCTAGTGCAGTGATTACTCCCATGCCAGTTATGACAACTCTTCGCATATATAAATAAATTAAGAAGTTTTAGATTTGATAAGGTCTACAGCATCTTTTACAGTAACAATCTTTTCAGCTGCTTCATCTGGAATCTCACATTTGAATTCTTCTTCAAAAGCCATTACGAGTTCAACTTGATCCAAACTATCAGCGCCTAGATCTTCGATGAATTTAGCATTATCAATAACTTTATCTTCTTTAACTCCTAAATGATTAGTAATAACTTTTTTGACTCTACTTACAATTTCTTCAGACATAAATTTTAACTCCTAATAATAAATTTAATAAACTATAATAGTTAAATCATTAACATTCCACCATTAATATTAATGGTTGATCCTGTTATAAAAGATGAGTTTTCATCTGTCAAGAATGCTACACAATTAGCTACATCATCAGGTTTTCCTATATATCCCACAGGTATTCTTTTAAGCATATTTTCTTTTTGTTCAGTTGATAATTCGTCAGTCATTGGGCTTTCAATAAATCCTGGAGCAATACAATTTGAAGTTATCCCTCTGGATGCAAATTCCAAAGCAAAAGATTTATGCAAAGAAATCATTCCAGCTTTTGATGCTGCATAATTAGCTTGGCCAGCATTACCTCCTATTCCAATAATTGAACTTATCCCAATAAGTCTTCCCCATTTATTTTTCATCATGGATTTAACAACTAATTGTGATAGTTTAAAAGTCGCTGAAAGATTTAAATTTATAACTTTATCCCATTGTTCTTTTGTCATTCTAATAGTTAACGAATCTTGATTTATTCCGGCATTATTTACTAAAATATCAATAGATTTAAATTTATCGATTGATTTATTATATAAATTATTAATTTCATCATCTTTAGATAAGTCAGCAATTATACTCTCAGACTTTGTTTTTAAATCTTTAGTTAAACTATCAACTTTTTTTTTATTTGTTCCAGTTGCAATAATATTTGCTCCTAAAGATGAAAGTTTTTTAGCTATAGACCCTCCAATTGCTCCAGAAGCTCCAGTAATTAAAGCAGTTTTATTTTTTAATATTTGATTCATTTAATTTAGATTATCCATATCATCTGGGTTTTGTATAGAAAAACATTCAATATTATTAGTTATTCTTTTTACTAATCCAGATAATACATTTCCAGGGCCTACTTCATAAATTTTTTTTATTCCTTTATTTTCCATAAACAAAATTGTTTCTCTCCATTTAACAGTCATTGTTATTTGTTTTGATAATAAAGATTTAAAATCTGAACTATTATCCGTAGAGATTGCATCTACATTTGAAATAACAGGAATTTGACATTTATTAAATGATGTTTTATCTATTTCTGTAGACATTTTTAAAGCTGCATCATTCATTAATCCACAATGAAAAGGAGCGCTTACTTTTAAATCAACAACCAATTTTGCTCCATTTTCTTTAGCAATTAACTTAAAAGAATCTACAGCATTTTTATTACCACTAACAACAACCTGGCCTTCTGAATTATCATTTGCTATTTCACATATTTCATCATTTTTAAAATCCTTTAACATTTTATGAATATCGTTAATTTTTAATCCTATAATTGCTGCCATTTTACCTTTTCCACTTTTATCTGATATGTTCATTAAATCACCTCTAACTTTAACTAATTTAACTACAGAAATAAAATCTAAAACGCCAGATGCATATAAAGCTGTATATTCACCTAAAGAATGCCCTGCAACAAATTTACAAAAATTTTGTAAGTCTATTTTTTTTTGAATCTTAATAGTTTCTAACATAGCAATACTAGCAATTAAAATTGCTGGTTGAGCATTATTTGTTTTAGTCAAAAGTTCTTCCGGTCCTTTAAAAATTATCTCTGATAATGGTTCTTTTAAAATTTTATCTGCTTCTTCGAAAACTTTTTTTGCTTCTCTAAAATTATCATACCAATTTTTACACATTCCTACATATTGCGAACCTTGTCCTGGAAATATTATTGATTTCATATACTTTTTTTATTATAAAAAAAAAAAAATAGTTTATGTTGATGTTTAAACTATTTTAGAGTAAAAAAAAGCTTAAATAAATTATATTATTAAAAATTTATGTCATTATATGAATTAGTTTTTATTGCAAGACAAGAGGTATCACCGGTACGCGCTAAAGAATTAGCAAAAAAAGTTAATGATTTTATAAAAAGTAAAAAAGGTCAAATCAAAAAAGAGGAGTATTGGGGATTTAAAAATCTCTCATATCAAATAAAAAAAAGCAGAAAAGGTCATTATCTTTTTTTTATACTTGAAGCGCCAGAAAAAGCAATTCTTGATCTTGGCTCACAAATTAAATTAACACAAGATATTATCAGACATATGTTTTTAAAAATTAAAAAAAAAGATTTTGATAAAAACCCTAGTGAAATGATGAAAGAAATGGAAGATAATAAGTAATGAGTGATTTACAAAAAAAAGATTTAAAAACAGATAAAAGACCATATAATTTCAAACAAAGATCTTGCCCATTATCTTACAAAGGCGCTCCAAAAGTTGACTATAAAAATGTAAAACTTTTAAAAAAATTTATTTCAGAAAAAGGAAAAATACTACCAAGTAGAATAACATCAGTTTCAACAAAGAAACAACGTGAATTATCAAGAGCAGTAAAAAGAGCAAGATTTCTTGCACTATTACCATATATAAATAATTAACATGGAAGTTATCTTAATAGAAAATATAGAAAAACTTGGCAAAATTGGTGACGTTGTAAATGTAAAAGATGGTTTTGCTAGAAATTATTTAATACCAAAAAAAAAAGTATTAAGAGCTAGTAAAGAAAATCTTAAAATTTTTGAAAAAGAAAAATCTAAAATTGAAGCAGAGGAAAAAAAAAGAAAAATTAAAGCAGAAGAGATCTCAAAAAAAATTAAAGATACTGAAATTGTCATATTAAGAAACGCAGCTGAAAATGGACAATTGTATGGTTCTGTAACTTCTAAAGATATTGTAAAAGAATTAATTTTGTCAAAACAAATTGAGCTTTTAAATGAACAAATAAAAATTAAAAAAATTTTAAAATCTATTGGCGTTTATGAAATTGAAATATCTGTTTATACAGATATCAATGTACAAATTTTAGTATCTGTTGCTAAAACTAAAGAACTCGGATTAGAACAAATTAAAGAATTTAAAAATCCAAAAAAGGACAAAAAAATAGAAAAAAAAGATAAAAAAATAATAGAGAATATAGAAAAAGAAAAAAATAAAAAAATTGATACTAAAGATTTAGTCGATGATATTGAAAAAAAAGAAAAAACACCTGTTACAAAAAAAAAAATAACTAAAAAAATTCAAAAAAAAGAAGTAAAAGCTAAAAAAATAAAGAAAAAAACAAAAAAGTAATTTTTATCCACAACTATTTGTATTTATCCCTACTTTCCACAGGCATCCATAGAGATATTTATCATTAAATATGTTAGTATTCTTATTTTCTATAGAAATTAATGTCATCTGAAATTAAAAATTTTGAAAACAAAAATAATGAGAAGGATTTAAGAATTGTTCCTCAAAATGTTGAGGCTGAACAGGCGCTTCTTGCTGCTTTGTTGACTAATAATAATGTTTATGAAAAAATTTCAGATTTTTTACGTCCTGATCATTTCTATGATGACATTAATGGAAGAATATTTGAGGCAATTGCTAAACTAGTTGAAAATAATCAATTAGCTGATCCACTGACATTAAAAAACTATTTTTTACATAAAGATGAAATTGCTTTAATTGGTGGTGATAGATATTTAATTGAGTTAGCAAAAAATTCAACTATTTTATCTAATACCCATCAATATGGAAAATTAATTTATGACTTATATCAAAGAAGAGAAATTTTAACAATATCTGATGAAATTTCTAACGATGCTAATTCATTTGACATAGATACTGATGCATCTGAAATTATAGAAAAAGCTGAAAGTAAATTGTTTAATCTTTCTTCTACTGGTGAAACATCAAATGATTTTAAAAAATTTTCAACATCTCTTGTTGATGCGATTAATAGCGCTGAATCAGCCTTCAAAAGAGATGGGCAATTATCTGGTATTCCAACAGGATTTGCGGATTTAGATCAACTTCTTGGTGGTTTACATAAAACTGATTTAATTATTTTAGCCGGAAGACCATCTATGGGAAAAACAGCGCTAGCAACAAATATAGCTTTTAAAATGGTTAATTCTAATTCAATGGATGATGAAAAAAAAAAAAATGTTGTAGGTTTTTTTTCACTTGAAATGTCATCAGAACAATTAGCTACAAGAATTTTAGCTGAATATACAAATATATCATCTGAAAGAATACGTAGATGACAATTAAATTCTAATAATTTTCAAAAAATTATTAAATCTAGTCAATCATTAAGTGAATTAACATTATATATTGATGATAGTCCAAATTTATCAATTTCTGCATTGAGAACAAGAGCTAGAAGGTTAAAAAGACAACATGGTTTAGATATAATTATGATAGATTATCTTCAATTACTTAGACCAACATTATCTAGACCTGATAATAGAGTTTTAGAAATAGCTGAAATGACAAGAAATCTAAAAGCTTTGGCTAAAGAATTAAATATTCCTGTCGTTTGTTTATCACAATTATCAAGACAAGTAGAACAGAGAGATGATAAAAGACCACAACTATCTGATCTAAGAGAGTCAGGAGCTATTGAACAAGATGCTGATGTAGTAATGTTTATTTATCGAGAAGAATATTATATTGAAAGAAAAGAACCATCACCAGGAACTGACGAGTATCAAAAATGGCAAGATAAAATGTCAAAAATTCACAATGTAGCTGAAGTCTTAGTTGCGAAACAAAGACATGGTCCTATTGGTAAAGTTAATTTGCATTTTGAAGGGGCTACAACTAAATTTAGCAATTTATCAAAAAGTCAATCTTCAGAAAATAGTTAGTAAAAAATAATTAAATAACTTATTATTGAATTTTTTAAAATAAAAAAATGTCTTCAGTAATTAATAAAATTTATAAGAATATACTAATTAAAAATCCAATAAAAATAATTATATTTTTATTGTTAATTCTTGGTTTTTTTGCTTTTCATATTAAAAATTTTGAATTAGATGCATCTGCTGATTCATTAATTCTTGAAGATGATAAAGATCTTAAAATATTTAGGGAAATTAACAATAGATACGATTCAAAAGATTTTGTAATTATTACATATAAACCTAATTCAGATTTATTTTCTAAAAATACTTTTAATAATTTAAAAAAATTAAAAAATAAACTTGAAATTTTAGATAATGTAGATGGGGTAATTACATTAATTGATCTTCCATTGCTTAAATCGGCTAATGTACCATTAAAAGAACTCAGTGAAGAAAAAATTAAAAAAATTACCGATAAAGATATAAACATTGATATTGCAAAAAAAGAAATCCTTAATAGCCCTATTTATAAAAATCTTATAGTTAGTGAAGATGGAGAAATAACATCTTTAATTGTTAATTTAAAAAGAGATGAACAATTCATTGAATTATTAAGAAAAAGAAATGACTTAAGAGCAAAAGAAAAATTAAAAGTTGAAGAAGAAAATGAGCTTAAAAAAATTTTAATTGATTATGATAAGAAAAAAAAATACCTAAAAAAAATAAATCATCAAAATATTGCTTCAATTAGAGAAATAATTAAAGAATTCTCTGATACAGGAGAAATACATCTTGGAGGTGTCCCAATGATTGCTGATGATATGATTGAATTTATAAAAAATGATTTGATAAATTTTGGCATTGGAGTTTTTATATTTATAATCATTACACTTATCATTGTTTTTAAAGAAATAAGGTGGGTAACAATTCCATTATTAAATTGTTTTTATGCAGTCATAATTATGATTGGTGTGCTAGGTTTCGTTAATTGGGATGTAACAGTTATATCATCTAACTTTATTTCTTTAATGTTAATTCTAACAATAGCGATGAATGTTCACTTAGCCGTAAGATATAAACAACTTTCTAGTGAAATGCCAGAATCAAAACAAGATGAGGTCGTTCTTTTAACAACAGAAAAAATGGTATGGCCTTGTTTATATACTGCTTTAACAACCATTTGTGCTTTTACATCTTTAGTTTTTAGTGGAATAAAGCCAGTTATTGATTTCGGTTGGATGATGACAATTGGATTAAGCGTAACATTTCTTACTTCTTTTATTTTATTTCCATCAATACTCTTATTATTAGAAAAAAAAAAAGAATTAATTAATGATGCGGAAAAATCAAAATTTACTAGTACTTTAGCATTTTTAGCCAAAAACCATGGTAATAAAGTTTTATTTATATCAACTTTACTTGTAATTGTTACGGTTATTGGTATTACAAAATTAAAAGTAGAAAATAGCTTTATTAATTACTTTAAGGAAAAAACAGAAATATATAAAGGAATGAAACTAATTGATGAAAAATTAGGTGGAACAACACCTTTAGATATAATTATAAAATTTAAAAGTTCAGTTGTAGAAAAAGAAGAAAATATTTCAGACTCAAGCGATGAAGAATTAGGGTTAGACGAAGATTTTTTTGATCTAGGAGCAACAAATGATATAAATATCGAAGATTATTGGTTTACTTCTACAAAAATTCAACAAATTGAAAAAATTCATGACTATTTAGAAAATCTCCCTGAAATTGGAAAAGTTATTTCACTAACTTCAATAATTAGAGTAGCTGAAGATCTTAATGAAGGAAAAAAATTTGATCCTTTTGAATTAAATGTTATTTATAAAAAACTTCCAGAAAAATTGAAAACAAATGTTGTTGATCCTTATATATCTATAGAAAATGATGAAGCTAGGATAAATTTAAGAGTTTTAGACTCTTTGAAAGATTTAAGAAGAAAAGAATTAATTGATAGAATAAATAATGATTTTATAAATAAATTAGAATTAAAAAAAGATCAATTCCAAATTTCAGGAGTTTTAGTTTTATATAATAATATGTTACAAAGTCTTTTTGACTCACAAATTAAAACGCTTGTTTTTGTAATGTTAGGAATAGCAATAATGTTTATAATTTTATTTAGATCCTTTACTTTGTCACTAATAGGTATAATTCCAAATTTCATTGCTGCAATATCTATCTTAGGAATTATGGGCTTATTAAAATTACCACTTGATATGATGACGATTACTATTGCATCTATAACTATTGGAATTGCAGTGGATAATAGCATTCACTATATTTATCGATTTAAAGAAGAATTCAAAAAAAATAATGATTATAAAAATACAATTGATATTTGCCATATGAGTGTTGGAAGAGCAATTTTTAATACCTCAGTTACTATAATTTTTGGTTTTTCAATTTTAGTTTTATCAAATTTTATACCAACAATATATTTTGGATTATTTACAGGATTAGCAATGTTAATTGCAATGTTAGCTGTATTGACACTTTTGCCAAAATTAATTTTAATTATAAAGCCCTTTAATTAAATATAATGCCAATTTTTGACTTTATATTTTTATCACTAACAATAATTTCATCTTTGTTAGGATTATCAAGAGGTTTGGTTAAAGAATTCTTATCTTTGGCTAAATGGATAATATCTTTATATTTAGCTTTTATAACCCTGGATAAAACTAAATTATTTTTATCTAATTTTTTAAAAGAAACTGCTCTAATTGATTTAATATCAGGGATAATTGTTTTTTCTTTTTTTTATATAATTTTATCTATTATATTTAATTTCTTATCTAAATTATTTTCCATAAAAAGTTTATCAATAATCGATAAAACTTTAGGATGTTTCTTTGGATTTTTAAGAATGATATTAATATTTTCATTAATTTTTATTATTTACTCTGATGTTTTTTATAATTCAAAAAATCCTTATTGGTTAGATGATTCTTATTCAATAAAATATATTGAAAAAGTATCAATTTATATAAAAAAAAATTTTTTAAATTTGAGCTTAAAAGATGATATCATTACTTGAAAGTTGAGATTTATCATACAAATTATAATATGAGACTAATTTAAACTATGTGTGGAATATTTGGTATATTCAATCATGATGATGCTGCAACAATCACTGCTTTAGGTTTGCACTCTCTTCAACATAGAGGTCAAGAAGCATGCGGTATCGCAACACATAATAAAAATAATTTTTATTTAGAAAGAAGACTTGGTTTAGTTGGAGATAATTTTACTAAAAAAGATGTTATTAATAAATTACCTGGAAAACATGCAATAGGACATAATAGATATGCGACTTCTGGCAAAACTTTTTTAAGAAATGTTCAACCTTTTTTTGCAGATTTATCTAGTGGAGCATTATCTATAGCACATAATGGTAATTTAACTAATAGCTTATCATTAAGAAAAAAATTAGTTGATGATGGGGCAATATTTCAAAGTACTTCAGATACCGAAATTATAATTCAATTAATAGCTAGATCTAAAAGAACTATTTTTATTAATAAATTAATTGATACATTATTTCAAATTCAGGGTGGTTTTTCTTTAATTTTAATGACAGGAAAAAAATTAATAGGTGTTAGAGATCCTTATGGGATTAGACCATTAGTATTAGGTGAATTAAATGGTTCTCCTTTATTAACTTCCGAAACATGTTCTTTGGATATTATTGGTGCAAAATTTATTAGAGAAATAGAAAATGGTGAAATTATTATAATTACAGAT
>CAYOOR010000060.1:0-4098 GCA_964405695.1 uncultured Alphaproteobacteria bacterium | reverse complement strand
TGATCACAAATTGGACAATCTAATGGATGATTTATTAAAAGAAATTCCATTACACCTTTTCTTGCATTCATTACCATTTTCGTTGTTGTTTTAATTTTCATACCATCAGTACATGGTACACTACAGGAAGCAACAGGTTTTGGATTTCCTTCAACTTCAACTAAACACATTCTACAATTTCCAGCTATCGACAATTTTTCGTGATAACAAAAAATTGGTATTTCTATTCCAATTTTTTGACAAGCTTGCAAAATAGTCATTCCTTGCTCAACTTTTATTTTTTCATTATCAATTGTTACTTCAATCATAATTAAGCTACTTTAGTTTTTTTATTATTTTTTATTCTTTTTTCTATTAAAGGTCTAAAATGTTTAATTAATCCTTGTACCGGCCAAGCTGCTGCATCACCTAAAGCGCAAATAGTATGTCCCTCAATTTCTTTAGAAACTTCATATAAAGTATCAATTTCTTCAATTGTTCCTTCACCGTTAGTAAATCTTTCCATAACTCTCCACATCCATCCGGCTCCTTCCCTACAAGGAGTGCATTGACCACAGCTTTCTTTTTTATAAAACCTAGAGATTCTTGAAATTGCTTTTAATAAATCAGTTGATCTATTCATTACAATTATTCCAGCAGTTCCTAAACTTGAATTAACTTTTGATAAACTATCAAAATCCATGGTTATATCATCACATATCTTTTTTGGTAGTAAAGAAACTGATGATCCACCAGGAATTATCGCCAGTAAATTTTTCCAGCCTCCAATTACACCACCAGCATACTTCTCAATTAATTCTTTTAAAGAAATCACTAATTCCTCTTCTACATTGCAAGGTTTATTAACATGTCCAGAAATGCAAAAAATTTTTGTTCCTGTATTATTAGGAATTCCCAATGAAGAAAACCAACTGTATTCTCTTTTTAAAATATCTGGTACAACAGCAATAGTTTCAACATTATTTACTATTGTTGGACATCCAAATAAACCGACAATTGCTGGAAATGGAGGTTTTAATCTTGGCTGAGCCTTTTTACCTTCTAAACTTTCTAGCAAAGCAGTTTCTTCTCCTGCAATATATGCACCAGCTCCTCTATGTAAATAAATATTAAATTCCCATCCAGTATTACAACTATTATTTCCAAGTAATCCATTTTGATATGCTTCATCGATAGCAGTTTGTAGTATTATAGCTTCGTTATAAAATTCACCTCTTATATAAATGTAACAAGTATGAGCACCAATACCAAAACCAGATAATAAACAACCTTCAATAAGCTTATGTGGTTCATTTCTTATAATGTCTCTATCCTTACATGTTCCTGGTTCACTTTCATCAGCATTTACTATTAAATATTTTGGTAGATTACTTTTCTTTGGTATAAAAGACCACTTTAAACCAGTAGGAAAGCCAGCGCCGCCTCTTCCTCTTAATCCAGATAATGTTATTTGTTCATTTATCCATTTCGGGCCATAATTAATTATTTTTTTTGTATTGTTCCAACAACCTCTTTTTTTTGCCTCTTTTAAACTAACAGCACTATATCCATTCAAATTAGTAAATATATGATCTTCTAATTTTAACATTCTGTTTTTATTTCTTTAAATTATCAATCAATTTATCAATATCATTTAGATTCAAATTTTCGTAATAATCATTATTAATTTTTACAACAGGAGCATCAATACAAGCACCGAGGCATTCAATTTCATGAACTGAAAATAAATTATCTTTTGTAACTTCATCATTACTTATTTTTAATTTTTTTTTAAATTTACTAAGAATTGAGTCAGAGCCTCTAAGCCAACATGGTGTTGTAGTACAAACATTTATACAATTTTTACCTACTTTTTTTAAATTAAACATATGATAGAAAGATGCAACTTCATAAACTCTAATTAATGGAATTTTTAAAAAATTGGATATGTATTGTAATGAAGATTTATTAAGCCACCCGTTTAATTGATCTTGAGCAAGATGAAGTAATGGTAAAATAGCGCTTTGTGAAAATTTTTTTGGATATTTATTAATTATTTTCTTAGCTTCAATAATATTTTTAGAACTAAATTTAAATTTAGTTTCTATTTTTTTCATATTTTTCATCTATCAATTTCACCAAAAACAATATCCATAGAACCAAGAATTGCAACAACATCAGCTAACATATGACCTTTAGAACAAAAATCCATTGCTTGTAAATGTGCAAATCCTGGAGCTCTAATTTTACATTTATATGGTCTGTTAGTTCCATCGGAAATTAAAAAAACACCAAATTCACCTTTAGGTGCTTCAACAGATGTATATGTTTCTCCTGAAGGAACTTTATATCCCTCTGTATACAATTTAAAATGATGTATTAAAGCTTCCATGGAATGTTTCATTATTTTTCTTTTTGGTGGTGTAACCTTATTGTTTTGTATCATCGTTGGTCCTTTAGGCATTTGATCAATACATTGAAGAATAATTTTTAAAGATTCTTTCATTTCTTCAACTCTAACATAATATCTATCATAACAGTCTCCGTTTGATCCAATTGGGATATTAAAATCTAATTTGTCATATATTTCATAACTTTCATCTTTTCTTAGATCCCATTTTATACCAGATGCTCTTAACATTGGGCCCGTAAAACCAAAATTTATTGCATCTTTAGATGAAATAACCCCAATATCAACTGTTCTTTGTTTAAAAATTCTATTTTCAGTTAATAAATCTTCTAAATCCTTAATAAATTTTGGAAAATTTAATGCCCAACTTTTAATTTCCTCTAATATTCCACTAGGTAAATCTCTTGAAACACCTCCAGGTCTAAAATATGCAGAATGCAATCTCGCACCACTAACTTTTTCATAAAATTCCATTAAAAGTTCTCTTTGTTCAAATGACCATAAAAAAGGCGTCATCGCTCCTACATCCATCGCCATTGCTGGTAAAGCTAATAAATGATTTAAAATCCTTGTAATTTCAGAAAATAAAACTCTAATGTAACTAGCTCTAATAGGAACTTTAATTTTTAATAATTTTTCTACAGCTAATGCAAATGCATGCTCCTGGCACATAGGTGAAACATAATCTAATCGATCAAAATACGGAACGGCTTGTAAATAAGTTTTATTTTCAATCAATTTTTCTGTTCCTCTATGTAATAATCCAATGTGTGGATCAACTCGTTCTATTACTTCGCCATCCATTTCTAAAACCATTCGTAAGACACCGTGTGCTGCAGGATGTTGAGGGCCAAAATTAATCGTTAGAGGTTTTAATTTTATTTCTTTCATATATTTTATAATTATTTTTTTACTTTTTCATCACCAGGCAAAACTTGTCCTTCCCAAGGACTTAAAAAATCAAAATTTCTATAATCTTGTGTTAGTTTAACTTTTGAATAACTTACTTTTTTTTTAGAATCATCATATCTTAATTCAACAAAACCGGTTAATGGGAAATCTTTTCTTAAGGGAAAACCTTCAAATCCATAATCTGTTAAAATTCTTCGTAGATCAACGTTATTTTTAAAAGATATTCCATACATATCCCACACTTCTCTTTCATACCAAGCAGCTGATTTATAAATAGAAGTAATTGATGGTATATTTTCATTCTCGGATAAAAAAACTTTTACTCTTATTCTTAATTTATTTTTTAAACTTAATAAAATATAAACTAACTCGAATCTTTTAGCTCTTTTCGGATAATCTACAGCAGTAATATCTAATAACATATCGAAATTTAAATTATCTAAATCTTTAAGATTTTTTATAAGTTTATGAATATTAGCAATTTTTGTTGATACAATTAATTCGTTATTGATAATTTCATGATTTGTAATAGTTTTACATTTATCAATAATAAATGTCGCTAATTGGTTTAATTTTTTATTCATAAATATTACCTATAGAAAACATTTTCTCTTTTAATCTTTTTTTGCAATTGCATAATTCCATATAAAAGGGCTTCAGCTGTTGGTGGGCAACCTGGAACATAAATATCAACAGGAATAATTCTATCACATCCTCTTACAACAGAATATGAATAATGGTAGTAACCACCACCATTAGCACAAGAACCCATAGATATAACCCACTTTGGATCTGGC
>CAYOOR010000059.1:0-8685 GCA_964405695.1 uncultured Alphaproteobacteria bacterium | reverse complement strand
CCAGGTCCTCCAAATGGATGGTCAGACTTAAATGGTTTATATTGTATATCTTTTACAATATCGGTACGGTCAGAAACACTCTTCATGTCTTTACCCACGGTAAATCTCATGATAATACCGCCATCACATTTAGCAAAGTTGTCCTTACATCCAGAGCCATGATATTTAGTGGAAGTTGATGCAACATAAATCCTACGATTTTTTTTAAAATTAGGATCTAAAGTAACTCCCATCATACCAGCTTGACCAGAACAAAAAAGATCACTTCCAGTGCTATTGTAACCTGAAGAATCTTTCATTCCATACAAAGCATTTACAGAACCGGATTTAGTTTTAACTGAAAGACCTTTACATTTTTCAGTGTAAAACATATCGCCGGCTTTCGTGAAGGCTAAATCCCAAGGGTTTTCAAGTCCACTATGAATAGACATTGCACTAATCTTTGGGGTGCCCATTGTATCAGCATGAACTGGAGAAGCCAATAGAGCTGCTCCTACAAGAACTGCCGATATAAGTTTAGATTTTTTAATCATTTAAAATCCTCCTTTAAGTTAATATTATTTAGTATTTTGCGCGTTTAAGTACGCGGCTAAATTTGCAATTTCAGCATCAGATAGTGGTTGTGCCATCATTATCATTAAGGCTGAGTTAGGGCCAATCTCAATACCTGCTCGATAAGTCTCGAGCCTGTCTACAATATAAGCAATTTCAAGACCTGAAATTTTTGGGTAACTAGCCAGTCCCATAACTGCTGGACCATGACAATTTACACAATTTTTAGTATATAGAATTTTTCCAGCATAGATATTTCCTGTCATTGCATCAACTGTGAAAAAATTTAGTGCAAGGAATAAACTTAATGCAAAAGCAAATCCAAAAAAAAATAATGTTCTCACAAGCATTTACACAACATAACTAAAAATAAGTCCACAAAAATTAAAAGTCTTATAGACTAAGTTGCCAAAAAAAGCAAATTCACTTAACCAACTAAATTTTTAGAGAATTATGTCAATATATTTTCTGTTAAAACTTAAAGTTGTTTAAAAAATCTAAATAATAATCTAATTTACAGATTATCAATAAGTTGTTTTGTTAAAGCTTTTGCTTTTTTTTCTAAAAAATCCATTCTATTGCATTGAAATTCAGCTTCCTCTTCTGAATCATCAGCTATTTCAAGTATCCAACCTTTTTTACTTCTACCAATGCTCCTTTTTTCTAATTTCTGATCTTTTAAATTTTGTTTTATCAACTCTTTTTCTAAAAGTTCAACTCTAGTGATAAATTGAAATACACCATGCCTAGCAAGACTTAAATAAAGTGACATTTCTTGAAAAATTCCAGAAAAAACTAAATCAAATTTTTTACTTTTTACTTTTTGTTCATTATTTTTTTTTGAAAATTTATCTATTGCATCTTTACCTTGAACTATAGAATTTGCATGATTCGTTATAAAATTAACTAATTCTCTAACATCGCTATCATTCTTCCATTTTGAATCAAGCACAACGCTTTTACCTTGCCAATAATCTGATTGCTTTGGAGGCTCAAGATGATGTAACTTGCATGGCCATTGATCTTCATTAATAATAATCTCAGTATTAGCAGATATATTTATGCTAAATAATAAAAAAAATATAAAATAACAAAAAAAGTTTTTCATGGTAATAAATTAACAAAAAAAATTCTACAATATATAAGTAATGATAAAAATAAAAAAAATCAGTGATTTTAATTTTAATTCAAAAAAAGTTTTAGTTAGATTGGATTTAAATGTTCCTATTAAGGATAAAAAAATATTAGATGAAACACGAATTATTAAGTCAATCCCATCGATAAAAGAAATTATTAAAAAAAAAGGTATTCCAATTATAATTAGTCATTTTGGTAGGCCTAAAGGAAAAAAAGAAAAAAAATTTTCTTTAAAAAAAATTGTTAAAAATTTATCAATTCATTTAAATAAAAAAATTATTTTTTGTAAAAATTGTATAGGAGATGATGTAAAGAAAATTTTAGAAAATGTAAAAATTGGACAAATAGTTTTATTAGAAAATTTAAGATTTCATAAAGGCGAAACAAATAATGATTATAAGTTTGCAAAAGAATTATCAAAATACTGCGATATTTATATCAATGATGCTTTTAGTGCAAGTCATAGAAAGCATGCATCAATAAATAAAATCACTAAATTTCTTCCTTCAGGTATGGGTAAAAATTTAGAAAATGAAATATTTCATTTAAATAAATTTTTAAAAAAACCTAAAAAACCTGTAACTGCTATTATTGGTGGATCAAAAATGGAAAATAAAATAAATTTAATAAATAGTTTAATTAAAAAAAGTAATTTTTTAATTTTAGGTGGTGGAATTGCTAATACTTTTTTTAAAGCAAACAAAAAAAATATTGGAAAATCTATATATGAAAAAAAACAATTAAAAAATGCAATTAAAATTCAAAAAGATGCAAAAAAAAATAATTGTAAAATTATTTTACCTATAGATTTAATAGTTTTTGATAAAAAACCCTTAAATATTAATTATCTTAATATACAACCTAAACATAATATTTTAGATTTAGGATTTGATTCGATTCTTCAAATTTCAAAAATAATAAAAAAATCTAAAACATTAATATGGAGTGGTCCTTTGGGATATTTTGAAAAAAAACCTTATGATAATGCAACAAACAAAATATCATCATTAATTAATTCAAAAAAAAATTTAATTAGTGTGGCTGGTGGAGGTGATACTATTGCAGCTATAAAAAAAAATAAAAAATATAAAGGATTTAGTTATTTATCCACTGGTGGAGGTGCATTTTTGAATTGGCTTGAAAACTATACACTATCTGGAATTGAAATATTAAAAAGAAATTAATATGATTTATAAGATTTTTCTTCTTTAATATTTGAACCAGTTAATTGATTTATTTTTCTTTTGATTTCAGATCTTTTGTCATTAGTTATATAAACAGATCTTGCAAGATTTATAAATTGTTTATTAAAAATCTTTTTTGCTTCTAAATTTCTAATTTTGTCTTCAATATCCCATAATTTTTTATTGATTTGAGTTAATTTTTTTTCATAAATTAAAATTTTATTATTTTTTTTAAAATTTTTATTTAAAATTTTATTAAGCAATAATAATTCATTTATTATATTTTTTAATTTTGATTTATTTTTAATTTTTTTTTTTTTTATTTTTAAAATAGAAATTTTATCTATTAGATCACCAGTAGAAATAGGAACTATAATTTCATTATTTTTCATTTTTAATTAAAAAAACCTTTAATCACATCAATAACATATTTTGGTTTAATTTGGTTAATATTTTCAGAACCAAATTTTCTTGAATCTATTGTTATAGAACCTGGAGTTAAACCAGTATATTTACCAGGTAAACTTCTTCCAAAAACTTTAATTATAGGTGCGCCTCCTGCATCAATCATATGCGCAGTACCACTATCATTTGCTAACGCACATTTTATTCTTTCAGAAAGAGCTATAACAAACGCAGGGCCCTTTATATCTTTTTTTTTAAATTTTCCCCATTCTGGAAAAATTGCTTGAGGGACTCCGTCTTTTATTATTTTTAACCATTTTTCCTCATTAGGACCTAAAAAAAAAACAGGTTTTTTATTCACTGAAGAAAAATATTTAGCAACCTCAATAAAATTTTTTAAATCCCAACATTTTCTTGTATCTCCTGCACCTGGAGCAAAGCCAATATAATCATTACTTTTTGGTAAAGCTTTCTTTGCTAAAAATCTATATTTTTTATGAAGTGGTAAAGGTGGAGGTGGCACATTAATACTTTCTCCTAAAGCTATCTCAGATAATTGAACTAATCTTTGTGATAAATTTAATTCTCTTTTAAACCCTTTGGGAGGCTTAATATCAGAAAAAAGAAAATTTGCACTTCCTGATAAAAATAATTTATGTTTTATATTTTTAACAATTAAAGTGGTTAAAACATGCGTTTGTGTATCAATTAATAAATCAAATTTTTTTCCTTTTAAAGGAGAATGAAAAAAATTTTTTAAATCTTGTATCCTTTGTAAAAAATTTGCTTCACTTACACCAATAAAACCTATATTGCATTTTTCTAAAACTTCATTTAATAAACCTTTAACTAAAGGTGATAATGAATGTTTAAATTCGCTCCCATGCGTCCCTGCAATCCATGTAATTTTAGCTTGAGGGAAAACTTGTCTTAATGACCTTATAAAGGGAAGTTTAATTAAACCATCACCTACAAAATCTAATCCAACGTAAACTCCTATTGATGATGGTTTTATTTTATTTGTTTTGTATAACATTAAATAATGAAAAAAAATTATTTTATACTTTTTTTATTAATATTTTACTTCTTTTTTCAATTATCAAGCATTGATTATGGAACAAAAATTAATAATTTTTATGATGATATAAATTTTACTGATATTTCATATATAGAAGATAAAATTTCAAAAAAAGAAAGGATTATTGAAAACAACAATACTTTAGAAAAAAATAACAAAAATCTTTTTAGATATAAACTCTATTCAATCGAAGCAGATGAAATGATGAGTATTATGGCTTTAAGTAAAATAGCCATTAATAAAAAACTTGATCCTCATTATTACCAGTACGGTGGTAGTTTTTTATACCCACTTGGAGTTTATTATTATTTTCTAAAAAAAATCAATTTGATTAAATATGGAAGTATCGATGATTTATTAAAAAATAGTAATACGATTGACAATATTTATATTTACGGAAGAATTTTTGTACTTATTACTTTTTTATTATCTGCATTTATTCTATTTAAAAGTTTTAGATTACTAGCATCAAATAGTTTATCTTCAAAATTGATAGTATTATATCTATTTGTACCTTCTTCTATAATGTTTTCTCAAATTATTAAACCACATTGGTTTTCTTTAATATGGATTAATTTAATTATTTATAATTTGATTAAACTAAAAAAAAATAAGAAAGAATTTAAAAAAAGATTAATTTATATTTCAATATTTATGGGTTTGTGCATAGGTTCGGCTTTATATAATATATTTTTTTTAATAATTACTTATATTTTTTTATTTTTCTTTTTAGAAAAAAATTATTTAAAAATAAAAAATATTTTTATTTCTGCTTTTTTTATTTTGTTAAGTTTTATTATTACAAATCCAACAATATTAATTAATAGCAGTAATATGGTAATGGAATTTTATAATTTAACATATTGGTTTAAAGGAAATTTAAATTTTATTAAAATTGCAAATTTTTTTCAAAATTCATTAATAACTGGGTTTGGTTTAATAAATATATTTTTTTTAATATTTTTAATTTCATTAAAAAAAAATATTAAATATTTCAAATTAATTTTATTATTCTTACTAATTCCATTAATAATTATGTCTGTAATTACAGCACAACAAAATAATTGGCATATAAATTTTAGATATATCCCTTACTTTTTACCAATATTCTTATTATTTTTTTTATTTCATTTAAAAAAAAGGAGAAAATTAATAATTAATTTTTTAATTTTTTTTACAATACTTCAAATGATACCTTTAAAAATTGGATACATAGATGAAAATAATAAAAAATATTCAACAAGAATTAAAACAGTGAATTGGGTAGAAAAAAATATCAAAGAAAATGAAAAGATATGCTATGCAGGAAGTGGATTAGCACCATTTAATATGCCACCAATAAATTTTTATAAATTTGATGTTGTAGATGAAAATTGTAATTGGATTATTTTAACTTTAAGAAATAATAAAGATTATGAAAAAATAAAATCAAAAAATATTGAAATTGAATTCTTACCGAGATATTTGTTTAAATTTCCCAGAACCATTTTTAGTCATATAAATCCTGTAATTGTTATATTGAAGTCTTAATATTATTTAGGTATAAGAAAAACATTTTTTGAAGAACCAAAAGTTATTTTTTTTTTTTAAATCGCTAACTTTATTTAATTTTAACTCTCTAGAATTTAATGAATCAATAAAAATATAATTTAATTTATTAAAAAATTTTATTAAAAAATCTAGATCATTATCTTGATGTAGATATGGACAAATTTCTATCATAATTATAGGTCTAAATTTTTTTATGGTTCTTTTTCCACTATTTACTATATCAAACTCATTTCCATCAACATCTATTTTAATTAAATTTAAATTATTAATTTTTTTTCTTAAAACATAATTATCTAGACTTACAATTTTTGATTTTTTTGCATCCTTTTTTAAACCCATTAAAATTGGATGAATTTTATTATTATTTTTTAGTGGCCAACTCGCATAAATATTCTTCTTAAAATTTTTTTTTGAACTAGAAAGAAAAATTTGATCATAAATTATTTTTTTTTTTAAAATAGGATTTAAATTAATATTTTTTTTTAATTTTTTGATAGCAAATGTAGTAGGTTCAATACTAAAAACTTTTCCAGATGATAATAGTGACGCAAAATTTAATGTATGAAAACCAATGTTGCTGCCTATGTCTATTACATTTGATTTAGGATTAATAATTTTTGAATAATATTTTACTACCTTTCTTTCATATAAAGAGAGGTAAATTGCAAAATCTATACCTTCCTTTAAATTTAACAAAAATAAAATATTATTTCTTTTAATTTTTATTTTTTCACTGTTTTTACCATGTAATTCAAAGAAAAATCTGATAATATTCGATAAAAATTTTGCAAAAAAAAGTTTAGTTGATGTTTTCATATAAATTAGAATATTTTTTAATTAAAATGAGTATATCAATATCAATTAAAAAAAAAATTATATAAAGAATACAAAATGCATAATTTAACATTAATTATTCCAGCAAAAAAAGAATCTGAGTCGTTACCTATTTTTCTTAAAGAAATTAAAAATTATAGTTGTAAAAAGTTTATTATTTTACAAAAAGAAGATTTGGAAACAAAAAAAGCAATTAAAAAAAATAAAGAAATTAAAATTATTGAACAAGTAAATAATGGTTATGGTAATGCTTTAATTGAAGGTATCAATTCGGTCAAAACAAAATATTGTTGCATCATAAATGCAGATGGATCAATGAATCCTAAATATTTATATAAAATGATAAATTTATGCAAAAACAAGGATTTTATATTTGCATCTAGATATCAAAAACCTGGCGGAGGTAGTGATGATGATGATTTGACTACATTATTTGGAAATTATTTTTTTACTATTACTGGTAATTTTCTTTTTAATTTAAATATATCAGATATTTTATTCACATATATTTTGGGTAAAACTTTATCTTTTAAAAATCTAAAACTTAAAAATTTTGATTTCAGAATTTGTGTTTAAATTCCAATTAAATCAAAAAAAAAAAAATGAACTATTCTTGTTTACCAAGTTATGAAAGAAAAAGAATAGGAGGAAAAAAAAAAGTTAATCCTTTAAAAGACGGCTTATTAATATTATCGGAAGTTACTAAATATTTTCTAAGAATTAAAAAATAAATATAAATAAATGTAATATATATAAAAAATTTATTAAATCCTCTTTTTTAAATACCACTCATATGTTAATTTAATACCGTCTAAAAGATTAGTTTTTGCTTTCCATCCTAGTTTATTAATTTTAGTTGAATTTATAAATTTTCTAGGAGTACCATCTGGTTTTTTTTTATCAAAAATAAAATTGCCTTTAAAGTTAGCAACTTTAGAAATAATTTTAGCAAGATTTTTTATACTAACTTCTTGGTTCGATCCAATATTTATATGATCTAAATTATTATACTTTTTCATTAAAAAAACTAATGCATCAGCAAGGTCATCCACAAATAAAAATTCTCTTTTTGGATTGCCAGTTCCCCAAATGGTAATTGTTTTTTTTTTATTTTTTAATGCATCAGAAATTTTATGAATTAAACCTGGTAAAACATGCCCTGAATTAACATCAAAATTATCCCCAGGCCCATATAAATTTGTTGGCATTGCAGATATAAAATTACATTTGTGTTGGATTGAATAAGCTTTACATAATTTTAAACCCGCAATTTTAGCAATTTCATACCTCTCATTTGTTGGCTCTAATGAGCCAGTTAATAAACTATCCTCTATTATTGGTTGTTTAGAAAATTTAGGATATATACAACTAGATCCTAAATACAAAATTTTTTTTACTTTATGCTTATAAGATAAATGAATTAAATTTGTAGCTATAGATAAATTATCATAAATAAAATCAGCTGGATATGATGAATTCTCTAATATCCCGCCAACTCTTGCAGCACATATAAAAATATAATCATGGTTATTAAATTTAAGCCAATTATTAGTTTTATTAAAATCTCTTAAATCTATTTTTTTTTTTGTACAGGTTAAAATTTTACAGTTTTCTTTTTCTAATCTTTTACATAGTGATTTACCTACTAAGCCGGTATGCCCTGCAACAAAAATTTTTTTATTTTTTAAATTTATACTTTTCATAAAAAAAAGATAAAATTTGGTAGGGAGGGGGAGATTTGAACTCCCGACACACGGATTATGATTCCGCTGCTCTAAACCACTGAGCTACCCCGCCTCAAATCTAGAATGTATAAAAAAATATACTATTTCAAGCAAATTTTTTTATGCAACAGAAAATTCTAAACCATTTAATTCTTCTGTTATTCTAATTTGACAAGCAAGTCTTGAATTTCTTTTTAAATTTTCAGTTAATTCCAATATC
>CAYOOR010000058.1:0-2880 GCA_964405695.1 uncultured Alphaproteobacteria bacterium | reverse complement strand
GTTTCAAATCATAAATTAATTGAGCTAAATCTTCAATTGAATATATATCATGATGCGGTGGTGGCGATATTAAAGTAACTCCTTCAGTAGAATGTCTTAATTTTGCTATATCTTCAGAAACTTTAAATCCAGGCAATTGTCCTCCTTCTCCTGGCTTTGCACCTTGAGCCATTTTAATCTCTATCTCTTCACAATTATTTAAATAATTTGCAGTTACTCCAAATCTTCCTGAAGCAATTTGTTTAGTTCTTGAATTTTTACTATCTCCATTAGATAATTTTTTAAACCTTTCTTCATCTTCTCCTCCTTCTCCACTACATGAATAGGCATTCATTCTATTCATCGCAATAGCCAAAGTTTCATGTGCTTCTTTCGATAAAGCACCATGAGACATACTCCCACTACCAAATCTTTTACAAATAGTTTTTTCTGTTTCGACTTTTGAAATTGAAATTTTTTTATTTACATCTCGAAAAGAAAATAAATCTCTGATATTTATTAATGGTAAATTATTTACACCATCACTATAAATTTTAAATTTTTTATATGAATTAGAATTAACTGCATTTTGCAAGGTATGAATTAAAGTTGGTTGATAATAATGATTTTCACCATTCTTTCTGTATTTATAATAACCCCCAATAGGAAGGGATAAAATATTTTCATCAAAAGCTTTTGTATGTAAATTTAAAATTTTATTTTCGATTTCAATAAACTTAAGTCCAGATATTCTAGAAGGCATCCCAGGGAAAATATCAGCAACTAAAGTTCTGTTTAAACCAATTGCCTCAAAATTATATCCTGCTCTATATGAACTCAAAACAGAAATTCCCATTTTTGACATTATTTTTAACAAACCTTTATTAATTGTAGATTTATAATTTTTTAAAATTTCCGTTGAATTTAAATTAAAATAATTTTTATTTTTTGATCTATTTAAAATAGTTCTTTCAACCAAATAAGGATTTATAGTTGTTGCTCCTACACCTATTAAAACTGCAAAAGAATGGACGTCTAAAGTATCTGCTGATTGTACATTCAAAGAAGCAAAACTTCTTAAACCTTGTTTTACCAAATGAGTGTGAATAGCACCAACTGCTAAAGGCATTGGTATTGGTGCATTTATGTTATTAACTTTTCGATCAGTTAATAAAATATGTTCAATTCCACTTCTTACGTAATCTTCCGCCAACAATTGTATTTTTTTTAATGACTTTTCTAAATTATCACTCTTTTTTTTAGTACTAAAAATACAATTAATTTCTTTTGATTTATTTTTAAGTTTTTTTTTTTAAAAACTCGTATTCAGATGTAAATAAAAAGGGTGAATCTAACAATATAAAATTACATTGAGTTTCATTCTCTTCTAAAACATTACATAAATTACAAAGTCTAGTTTTTAAAGACATTACATTGTTTTCTCTTAAAGAATCCATTGGAGGGTTTGTAACTTGACTAAAATTTTGTCTAAAAAAAGGGTATAGCCCGCGATAATTTTTTGATAAAAGACCAATTGGAGTATCATCTCCCATTGAACCTGTAGCTTCTTGATAGTTTATAGTCATAGTATCTAAAATTAATTCTAAATCTTCAATATTCCATCCGGAAAGCATTTGTCTTTTTTTCAAATCTTCTTCTTTATAATACAAATCTTTCTTTTCTAAAAATTTATTTTTTATATTCAGTTTTTTAATTCTTTTTAACCAATCTTCATATGGGTGACGATTAATTAAATCATTTTTAATTCCTTTTGAATCAAAAAAATTACCTTCTTTAAGATTTACTCCTATAATTTGTCCTGGGCTTAAATGTCCTTTTTTTAAAATATTTGACTCATTAATATTTACCATTCCTGTTTCTGAACCAACAAATAATAAATTTTTATTAGTTATGGTATATCTCATTGGTCTAAATCCATTTCTATCCATCCCAGCAATTACCCAATCACCACCATAAGCTGCTATTGCTGCAGGACCATCCCATGGTTCTAAAACAGAATAACAATATTCATAAAAATCTTGAATTTTTTTATTTTGATTATCATTCTTTGATTCTGGGATAGTTAAAGCTTTTATCATTGGCAAATCTTTTCCTGAATTTAATAAAAGTTCATAAAAAGAATCTAAAGCAGCAGAATCTGATGCTCCATCTTGAACTATTGGAAAAACTTCTTTTATATTTTCTCCAAATTTCTCAGATACCATTTTTGACTCATGAATAACTGACCAATTTATATTTCCTTGTATCGTATTTATTTCACCATTATGTGCTAAGACTCTAAAAGGTTGTGCTAAAGACCATGTGGGAAATGTATTAGTTGAATATCTTTGATGAAAAATGGCAAAATTAGATATAAATTCTTTATGTTTTAAATCCGGATAAAATTCATCAATTTGTTCTGCTAAAAACATTCCTTTATAAATAATTGATTTAGAAGATAAAGAACAAATATAAAAATCCTTTTTTATATCGAGAGGAATTAATTTTTCAATTTTTCTTCTAATAATGAATAATTCTTTTTCAAATTCTTTTTCATTCAAATTTTTAGAATTTTCTAAAAATAATTGTTCAATTTCAGGTCTATTATCATTTGCTTTTTGACCTATAGCACTAAGATTTACAGGAACAGATCTCCAACAATAAATTTTATTTCCTGAATTAATTATTTCTTTTTCAATAATTGTTCTACATATTTCTTGAGATGCCATATCAGTTCTTGGTAAAAATATCATACCTACTGCAATATTATTTTTGGAAGGAACTACTCCTAAAGATCTAATATAATCTTTAAAAAATTCTTGAGGAAATGAAATTTGTATGACTGCTCGGTGACCAGTTTTCCCCTCTGCATCAACTGCACCTCTGTGCCATCCTGCTTTT
>CAYOOR010000057.1:0-5532 GCA_964405695.1 uncultured Alphaproteobacteria bacterium | reverse complement strand
CATGGTCGTAGCGGCTTACTGCTCCAATTTGGATTTGTCATCCAATATGAATGTAATCAGTGCGAAATTAGCACTTACCTCGAGTAACGTCAACTCACCCGCGTAAGCCTGATTATCAATATGACTGGTCAAAAACATTTTAACTAATGAAGTCGCTCACCTCTGGTAGCCGACTCTCCGGCGCCAGTACCGACCAACCACGGATCCTCGTCAGGGCCGATAATGATCTCCTCTGCTAGGATCTTGTGGTAGGCAATACTACCGTCCAGCCCAGGAGGCTCAATTCCTTCTTGGAGTTTACGAGCGGTCTGCCCCAACATCTGACGAAGGCGAATGATTGCAGCGTCCCCACCGTACAAATGCTCCTTGGTACGATCCATCACCTTGCCCATGGTCTCGGTCACACAATAGTCCTGTTCTGCTCCCGGCCAGATTCCTGGTGGGTTGATCTCCTTTTGGGCTTTTCGGTCCTGCATGTAGTCATTGTCCATTCTTTTCAGGCGCAAGCTGGGGTGAGCGGGATCCATCATCATCGACCTTGCAGAATATCCCTGCCTGTCAGCGGCTGAGAACGGGCGATTAAAGCTAATCTGCCACCCGATGCGCTCACAGTTGTGGTCGTCGATGGGTAGATGGGTGAAAATACTTCCCAGTCCCTTCTGGCCTGCGATCCACGTCATGATAGGTATAGCTAGGTTATTGATTCGCACAAATTGGTTACCCATGTCCGTGGGACGGACAGCGATGAGCCTATACCCGTAGTCCGTGTCCTGCACGTCTACCCGCGCGTACTTGTGTTTTGCCCGAAGATACGTCGACATCTCTGGTGAGGGATACCCTGGTCTATCGGTCCCATCGTCCACAGGCGTTTCATCGGCATAGCTCATGTGGAGAGTGCCGATGTGGGTGGAGTCCAGATTGCCTTCAATACTCTGGAGGTAGTTGCAGTAGATAGGCGTCCGCATGGCCATAACTTGGTCATCCGGCAACGTATTCATGATATAGCTTGGAGGTGGTGGCTGCTTATCCTTAGGACCCATATAGGTCCACAGTACTCTTGCAGACTCAATGACCGGGTATGAAGTGATATGGACCTTCTCCTTAAAATTGCTGCCTGGAAGGTCGGATGGCATGTCAACGCAGTCACCCGCAGTATCGAACTTCCACCCATGGTAAATGCACATCAAACCACATTCCTGATTGATGCCGAAGTACAACGATGCCCCGCGATGTGGGCATCGCTCATCAATCAAGCCAACCTTCCCGTCGGTATCCCGGAATGCTATAAGGTCCTCTCCTAGGAATCGGACTCGGACCGGCGGGCCATCATTTTCAGGTAACTCCTCCGTCAGTAGGAACGGTTGCCAGTAGCGACGGAAAAGATCTCCCATCGGTGTGCCGGGGCCCGTCTGTGTCAAAAACGTGGTCTCTTCTGGTGTCAGCATATCGCCCTCCCCTTCTCTCCTTGTTCGTTCACCCGTAGCCCTTGCCTAAATTTCCCCTAGAATCTACCCGCTCGTCAGAACAGAGATAACGATGTTACAGCGCGAGTGTAGGAGGCTCACAAAAAGGTGTCAACGGGCTGAGACTATTATTGCTCAACGCTAACAACAATCTTCAATACGAAGCCTTGAACAACCGTCAATAACCTTCCCTTGAGCAATGCTAGTAGATAGTGGTGACTCACTTCCAACTGGAATGGTTTATTTTGAAGCCTCCGAGCGTTATGAAAGTACTGGCTAAGTGCTAGCATAGGATGAACGGAGGACACGATGGACAAAGCAAAACGAAGCGCCCTCGCGGTTAACGAACTCATAGACATTACGA
This sequence comes from uncultured Alphaproteobacteria bacterium, assembly GCA_964405695.1. GTDB lineage: Bacteria > Pseudomonadota > Alphaproteobacteria > CAYOOR01. The sequence goes on along the minus strand of CAYOOR010000057.1, from coordinate 3,705 downwards.
CGATCGGCCCTAATAGCGGCAACCTCCGCCGCATCGAAACATGGAGATGGTCTCAACAACTGGCTATTTCCGTTCCTATGCTGCATTTCCTTGAGTGTCCCAACGAATAATAATAAATGGGAGACAACCATGAAAAACAGTTCGAATCGAATATTGACTACCCACGTGGGAAGCATGACACGCCCACCAGAGGTCGTAGAAACCCTTCGCTCCAAAGAGGCTGGTCAACCCTACGACAAACAGGAGCTAGAAAGTCGGATAAAGAACGCCGTTGCGGCAGTGGTAAAACGGCAGGTTGAGACCGGCATCGATATCCCCAGCGACGGCGAGTTCTCTAAATCCAGCTTCTCTGGTTATGCCAACGAACGACTTTCAGGGTTTGAAAATAAACCCTACAACGCGACAGATGGTCCTCCCCAACTACGGGGGAGAGACAGGAAGGCGTTTGCAGAGTTCTACAATGAGTACGACAGTACCCAAGGTACAGGAGCAGGTGGAGCGGCGATATGCACAGGGCCTGTTACCTACATTGGCCAGGAGATCGTCGCTACAGACATAGCAAACTTTAAGGCTGCCTTGGCCGGGTTGGATACAGAAGAAGCATTTATCCCCGCAGTGGCCCCCGGTACCATGGAACTCCAACGAAGAAACGAATACTACGCTACCGAAGAGGAATACCTGTACGCTATTGCTGACGCGATGCATGAGGAGTACAGAGCAATCGTCGATGCAGGGTACATTCTGCAAATTGACGACCCCAGAATCGTGACTCAATATGATACCCCAGATCCGGCTATGAGCATTCAGGAATATCGGAAGTTTGCAGAGCTACGGATTGATGCACTGAACCACGCCCTTAAGGGCCTTCCGGAAGAAAGGATCCGGTATCACCTTTGCTGGGGTAGCTGGCACGGGCCTCACACCACGGATGTTCCGCTGAAAGACATCGTAGACATTATCTTAAAGATCAACGCTGGAGCATATTCTGTGGAAGCAGCGAACCCTCGTCATGAGCATGAATGGGAAGTCTGGGAGACCACCAAACTGCCGGCAGGCAAGATACTCATTCCCGGAGTCATTGCCCATACAACCAGTCATGTGGAACACCCTGAGCTAGTATCGCAACGATTGATGAACTACGCGCGCATTGTAGGCAAGGAGAACATCATTGGCAGTGTGGATTGCGGATTTGCGCAAGGCGCGTTCATCCAACGTGTACACCCATCGATTATGTGGGCAAAACTCCAGGCTTTATCCGAAGGCGCAGCACTGGCATCCAAAAAGCTGTGGGGCTAGTTTATGACTAAAGCTAAGATCGACCAACAAACAAGGCGCCGCATCATGCGGACAGGACTCACAGCTTGCGATCCCGACTTAGCATGGTCAGGCTACACCCTGTTTAGCCCAAAGTTTGGCTCCACAGTGCACATCATCGATAAGCAAGGGATTGAGTTGCATCGTTGGGAGACTGGTTTGGTCGGCGGTGAGTATGGCTACTTGCAGCCCAACGGCAACCTCTTCTACATGGGTAAGGATCCGAAAGACCACCTAGGCCGCATCTTCCCTCCATGGGCAATCGTCCGGGGAGGGATCATGCAAGAGTTGGATCCGGATGGCAAAATCGTCTGGGAGTACCGTGCCCCTGCTCAACACCATGACGCCCGCCGTACCAGCAACGGAGGGGTAGTGTATTTGGCAATAGAGCGAGTCCCCAAAGATCTCGCCCAACGGGTAAAGGGTGGCGTTGGGACTCAAGCCGGGGATCCGGAAATGTGGTCAGATGCAATCATTGAGGTGGATTCCTCGGGCAACCGGATATGGGAATGGCATACTCACCAACACCTAGACCCCGACGTCGACGTTCTACCATCTAACCAGGGTCGTTTTGAATGGACCCACTCCAACACTCTGGTTATCATCGACGACGACCATCTCATGATCAGTTGCCGTGCAATCTCTCAAGTGTTGATCATCCAAAAAAGCACAGGTGACATCGTGTGGCGGGTTGGAGCACCCACAGTACTGCAGCAACACGACCCTACGGAACTGCCCAATGGCAATATTCTTGTGTTCAATAACGGCATCTTCAAGCCACAGGGTGGGTTGCCGGGCTCCAGTGTGGCAGAAATCGAACGTCAGACCAAAGAGATTGTCTGGGAATACAGCGACCGGCCTGCGTACAACTTCTTCAGTCCTATCATCTCCGGCGCCCGGCGCCTGCCCAACGGTAATACGCTCATTACTGAAGGTGTCTTTGGTCGTTTGTTCCAGGTCACGCCGGAAAAAGAGGTGGTCTGGGAGTACGTAAGTCCACACTTTGTTGCGAACCACCAGGGCGTTGAAAATAACGAAGTCTTCCGTGCGATTCCCTATGAGCCAAGAGAGATTCCCTGGCTATAGATTTCCCGGTTCCCCAATGCCTTGGTAATTTGCCCTTTTCCATTACTTCGTTTCGCCATCTTCACGTTCTCTATCTGATCGATTAGCCAGCCGTCCGGCGTATCGGACGACTCTACCTGTATCCGTGTTCAAACGCTGTTCCTCTTCTTCTTTCTCGCGCAATGTCTGGACCGTTTCCGTTACCTTCTGATCCTCACCCTCTTCCCCCCATCGGGTTAGGACAAGACGCCCATCTATCGGGGAGAACTGGAGCAGCACTCTGTACCTATTCTCAGGGAGCGATCCTCCGGCATCACTCCAGACACCAATCGAGAAAGACCCGACCATGAAACCTGTTGACCGCGGGGGCCTTGCGGTCCGCAACACCCTGGATTGTGAGCACGCCCTTTCATAGCTAGTAAAGTTCGCCTCACTCGCCCAGGGCCGGTACGCCAGGAACCCCTCTAGGTATCGATACCCCTGTTCTCTATAGTCTGGTAACGCCTGTTCGATAAACCCTATAATTTCGGCGGTGGTCGCCGAAATTTCGTAGGGCACCTCTCTTGGGGTCACCCCGATTTTGGTGTAGTTCCTCACCATACGATGGGAAGGCCGCGGCGACCCCTGTTCGTTCCTCTCCATAAACATCTGGAGCCCTGCCCTGCCCTCCGCATCAGTGAGTTTCTTAAGCCCGATGCCATTCAAGCTCTCAGGGTAGTGGAACGGTTGCTCCATCCATCCGTGGTACGTCGCATTTTCTTTGTTGTCCTCGTCCTTTAGCCACAGCCCAATCCCGCTCACCGATGGAGGGGTATCTTCAGGGCCAAGGGCATCTGCTTCTTTAAGGAGAACGAACCGCCTCAACATCTCGGTGTGCAACGCGACTTTGCCCATCGGCTTGAGCGCATAAGCATCGGATAATTCTCCATTCCATACCCTGAGGTATTGGTCCCGATGCTCTTCATTTCGGAACTTCCGCCGTGCCATTTTCGGTTTCCTCCTGTGTTAACCATTCAACATATTTATTAACCAGTAATACTTAATTTATAAACCGGTATATTATGGTTTAATGATATGTTATGGAAGTTTCCGAATGCAAGCGAAAAGGCACGAGCAAGCCTACCGGTTATCCGTGGAGCCAAGATATGGGTCGTGGAGTTTCCTATGCGTGATACCAATCCCCGCAACAAGCAGCGCACATGCGGCTGCTCCAATGACTAAGGCCAGTGGAGCACTGAGGGCTGCTGCCATTCCTCCGCTAAGGGCGTAGCCAAGAGGAGGGCCTCCACCTGCGAGCATGCCCCGAAAAGCTTCAACTCTCCCCCG
>CAYOOR010000056.1:0-10942 GCA_964405695.1 uncultured Alphaproteobacteria bacterium | reverse complement strand
ATAATTTTTTGCATATTTGCTATAGCTCGAGATATAGCAACTCTTTGTTTTTCACCACCTGATAACTCCCTAGGTTTATTGTCAAATCTTTTAGATAAACCAAAATTTGATAGTATTTCAGATGCATTTTTTTTCGCATTTTTATAATTAATACCATTAATTAATTGTGGTATTATTACATTTTCTAAAGCAGAAAAAGCATCCAGTAAATAAAAATTTTGATATACAAATCCTATATTTTTTCTTCTTATCAAATTTTTTTCTTCCTGAGATAAATTATCGCATCTTTTTTCATTAATAAAAATTTCACCTTTTGATTTACTATCTAATAAAGCAGCAATCTGTAAGAATGTTGTTTTACCAGATCCGGAAGGGCCTAATAGTCCAACACATTGACTTGTTAATAAACTAAAATTGATATTCTCCAAAGCTATGATATTTTTTCTTGGTTCAGAAAACTCCTTACTTATATTTTTTAATTTTAAAACTACAGTCATTTTTTATTTTACTCTTTTCTTATTAAATCAATAGGACTACTTTTAGATGCTTTCCATGCAGGTAAAAAACTTGCAAGAAACGATATTAAAATACTCATAGATACAACATAAAAAATTTCATTGGTATCAATTCTTGCTGGTAAGTTAGATAAAAAATAAATTTCAGATGAAAATAATTCTGTATTAGTAAATTTCTCTAGAAAATTTTTTAATGAATTTATATTCAATACAAAAAAAATACCTATAAATGTTCCAATTAAAGTTCCTAATAATCCAATAATTGCGCCATTTAAGAAAAAAATTTTTAAAATCAAATTTTGACTTGCTCCCATTGTTCGTAAAATTGCTATGTCTACTTGTTTATTTTTAACTAACATTATTAAACTTGAAATTATATTAAAAGCTGCGACTAGAATTATTAAACTTAAAATCAGAAACATTACATTTTTTTCAGTTTTTATAGCATTAAAAAAAGCTTCATTTGAATAACGCCAATCATAAAGTTGATAATTATTAATGTTTTTATTCAAACTTAACTTCTTTTTAAAGCTATCGACTTGATTAATATTATTAAATTCAATTTGAAAATAATATTTATTTTCATTAGATAAAAATAATTTTTTAGCTATATCAAAATTTAAAAAAATTAAATTATTATCATATGTATACATACCAGAATCAAAATGGCCCCCAACGATAAATGTTTTTGTTTTTGGAAGATTACCAAAAGGAGTATGAGACATTTTTGGAATAATTAATTTTAATTTATCACCAGTTTGTAAATTCATTCTTTCTTTTAATTTTGAACCTATAAGAACTGAACTATCATCTAGTACAAATTTTTCGCTAATTTCAAAAATACTCTTATTTCGTTTTAAATTTATTAAGTTTTCTTCACTAATACCTTTTAAAATTATTCCAGTTGATTGATTTTTTACTGACAAGAGAGCTTGCCCATCTATAATTTTCCTAAAAGATTTAATATCATTATCATTATTTAAAATTTTTAAAAATTTCTTATCATTTTCGTTATTATTTAAGTAAATATTTAAATGACCATTTATACCTATTATTTTGTCTAATAATTCAATTTTAAAACCATTCATTACAGACATAACAATAATCAACGTTCCAACACCTAATACAATTCCTAAAAAAGAGAAAATAGATATAATAGAAACCATAGTATTTTTTTTACTCGGTTTTAAATATCTAAGAGCGATAAATAATGATGGAAAATTTGTAAACATAAATTATATCTTTTTAATTATTCCACTTATATTTTTTAATTTAATTTTTTCAATTTTTTTTGTTTTTCTATCTTTAAATTCAAAACATTTTTCTTTTAAAGAATTTTCTCCTAAAATAATTTGAAATGGTAATCCGATTAAATCCATATTTGCAAATTTAACTCCAGGACTTTCTAAAGTATTGTCATACAAAACATCAATATTATTTTTTAAGAGAAATTTATAAATTTCATCAGAATTTTTTTTTAATATTTTATTATTATAATTTAAATTAATCAAACCTACATCAAATGGTGCTATTGATTTTGGCCAAATAATACCATTTTCATCATTAGATGACTCGATAATAGCAGCAACTAATCTAGATAAGCCAATACCATATGAACCCATTTCAATATTAACTTTTTTTCCTTTATTATTCAAAACACTAGCGCCAAGCTTTTCTGAATATTTTGTTCCAAAATAAAAAATGTGAGCTATCTCTATACCTTTAGCTTTTACAAGTTTACTTTTTTCTATAGTTTTATTGATTTCATATTTATCTTGAGTGACAGAATATAAGTTTCTTAATAAATTAAATGAGGAACTATTATATAAACTATTGTTATTAGTAATTTTTTTATCATAATAAATAGTTGTATCACCAGATTCACTAATTAAATGAAATTCATGACTTAAATCTCCCCCTATTGCACCTGGATCTGCAATAACAGGAATTACTCTTAATCCAATTTCTGAAAAAATATCTAAATAACATTTAAACATATTATTATAAGATTTTTCAGCATCTTCTTTGGTTAAATCAAATGAATAATTGTCTTTCATTAAAAATTCTCTGCATCTCATTACTCCATAACGAGGTCTTATTTCGTCTCTAAATTTCCATTGTATTTGATATAGATTTTTTGGTAAGTCTTTATAACTAGTGACGTAATATCTAAAAACTTCAGTTATTAATTCTTCATTTGTTGGTCCATACAATAATTCTTTTTTATTTCTATCATGAAATTTTAACATCTCTGGACCATAATCATCGTATCTCTCACTTTTTTTCCATATACTTGTTGGTTGTATTGTGGGCATAAGTAATTCATGACATCCATATAAATTATGAAATTTTCTTATAATATTTTCTATTTTCTTTAAAACTTTTAAACCTAAAGGAAGCCAAGTGTATATGCCAGCAGTAGATTGTTTAATCATTGAAGATTTAATCATTAATTTATGCGAAATTAAAGTTGCATCTGAGGGTATGTCTTTACGTGATTTGAAAAAATAATCAGATAATTTCATTTAATTATTTAATATGCTGAAAACTAAAAATATTATTTTTAATTATATAAAAAACAACTAACCATAAAATAAAAGCTATAATTGAAGTTATTAAAAATTTTTTTAATATTAATGGGTTTTGAGGAGCTCCTTCAGCATGTCCCTTTTCAACTTTATCAGCTCTTTTTATTCCAATTGGTAATATAGTAAACACAACTATCCACCATATTATCATATAAATTAAAAAACCTTTTAGAAATTCAATCACTATTATTCTTCTTCTAATTCAATTAAAGTTCCACAAAATTCCTTTGGATGTAAAAATAAAATTGGTTTATTATGAGAACCATTAACAGGTTTACCAGTTCCTAATATTGTTACTTTTTTATTATTTAGAATTTCTTGAGATTTATTAATATCTGATACTTCTAAACATATATGATGCATACCACCTTTTGGGTTTTTCTCTAAAAAACTTTTAATTGGCGAATTTTCGCCATATGGTTCCATTAATTCAATTTTTGTATTTTCTAATTCAACGAAAACTACAGTAACCCCATGTTCTTTATAACTTTTAGGCTCAGAGACGGTTGCATTAAAACTATTTTCATAAATTTCTTTAGCTTTTTTTACATCTGGAACAACAATTGCAATATGATTTAATTTTTTTAACATATCTACTATTTTAACTAAATTTTTAAAATATGTATTTGTATAATTGGTTTCATATCTAATATTTTTCTAAAAAATCTTGTAGAAAAAATTTTAATTTTTTCATTAAAAATATTTTCATTAAATTGTTTATTTTTAAATTCTCCTAAAAAATTATTTATATTATCTAATAATTTTTTTTCATAATCTTTTATATTTTCTTCATTAAAAAAACCATTACTAGAAATTCTTGGTTTTGAAACTATTCTATTTTTTTTATTAATTATCATCGATATTAATATTGTTCCATTATGAAGCATTTTCTTTCTATTTATTATAGCTTCTTCATTAATTGGTATAATTCTTTTTCCATCCAACATAAATTTACCAGTTGGTAGTGATCCGATAATTTTAGGTTCGTCTGGTGCTATTTTTAATAATAAACCATTTTTTAAAATTAACCCTTTTTTAACACCGCATTCTCGAGCAATTTTAACATTACCTTTTAAATGATGATATTCACCATGAACAGGTATAACAATTTCTGGCTTTATCCATTTATACATTTTTCTTAACTCTTCAATATGAGGATGCCCTGAAACATGAACGAAGTCATCTGATTCAGTTACAACATTTATATTTCTTTCTTTTAAATCATTTTGTACTTTAGTTATAGATCTTTCGTTTCCAGGTATAACTTTTGATGAAAATATTACTGTATCATTATCTTCTAAAAAAATATTTTGATGCATATCGTTAGCAATTCTTGATAAAGCAGCTCTTGGCTCTCCTTGAGAACCAGTGCAGATTAATAAAACTTGATCCCGTGGATAATCCATTATTTCCTTTTCATCTAAAAAAGCTTTTATATTTTTTAAATATCCTGAATCTTGAGCGGCTTTATACATTGTCCATAAAGATCTACCACATAACGCAGCAACTCTTCCAGATTTAGTAGCAATATGCGCAAAAGTTTCTAATCTAGCTAAATTGCTAGAAAAACTTGTAATTGCTATTCTGTTAGGAATTTTTTTTACAATTTTAACTAAACTGTCTCTCAATTTATCTTCAGAACCTGAATGTCCTGCTACATTTGAATTTGTAGAATCACTAACAATAGCTAAAACACCCTTGTCTCCAAAAGCTTTTAATCTTTCTTCATTAAATTTTTTTCCAATTAATGGACTAGGATCATATTTCCAATCGCCTGTATGTAAAATATTACCAAATTTTGTTTTTATACCTAAAGCATTAGGTTCTGGTATAGAATGTGTAGTTGATATAACATCTATATCAAATGGTCCTAATTTAAAACTACTATCTAACTGAACAGTCTTAATAAAATTCGGTTTAATTTTTAATTCTTTTAATTTTCTTTTTAAAACTGCTGATGCAAATGGAGTTGAAAAAACAGGACATTTTAATTGGGGCCATATATGACCAATAGCACCTATATGATCCTCATGAGCATGGGTAACAACTATTCCCAATAAATCTTTTTTATTTTTAATTATAAAGTCAGGATTTGGAAGTATTATATCAACACCAGGTGTTTCTTCTGAATTACCGAAAGTAATACCTAAGTCAACAACAATCCATTTTCCCTGTGTACCATAGAGATAAAAATTCATTCCAATTTGTCCAACTCCACCAATAGGAGAAAAAACAATTTCATTTTTTGGTTTATAAAAATTTAAAAAATTTTCAGAATTATTTTTCATAATAATTTAATTTATATATTTCGATTAAACCTAAAATAGTAAGGTCTTTATTTATAACATTTATTAATTTAATATTCTTTGAAATAATATGAGATAGACCGCCAGTTGAAATACAAAATAATTTTTTTTTAAATTTTTGTTGTATTTTATTTATTATATAAGATGTTAATCCAATATAACCCAAATAGACTCCATTCTGTATTGCTTGCTTAGTACTTTTACCAATAATACTATTGATTTTTATAAATTTAACTAATGGTAATTTAGATGTTTTTTTATGTAAATTTTTTAAAGATAAATTAACACCTGGAGTTATTAATCCACCTTCATAATCTCCATTATTATTAATAACATCAAAAGTTGTAGCAGTTCCAAAGTCAATTACTATTGCAGGAAATTTATATAACTTTTTCACTGCTACAGTATTAACAATTCTATCAGCACCTACTTGATTTTTATTTTTTAAATTAAGTTTAATATTTAATTTAGTTTTATTATAAGAAACGAAATGAGGATAAGATTTCAAAAATTTAAAACATTGACGTTTTAAAAAATGATTAATACTAGGTACAACAGAAGAAATTATACATTTAATTTTTTTTTCTTTTTTTAAAATATTATTAATTTTAAAATAGTTAAATATTTTTCTATTTCTTCTAAAAATTTCAATATTAATTCGCTTAGTTTTAAAAATCTTAAAATTTTTAATTAAAGCAATAATTAACTCTGTGTTACCAACATCTATAACGAAAAAAAATTTATTTACATTCATATTATTTGATCACCAAAAGAAAAAAGTTTAATTTTTTTATTAATATTTAATTTTAAACTACCATCTGATGTAAGAGATGGGAATTTACCTATAATAATTTTATTTTTATCTTTAATTTTAATAGTGTTGTTTTCCTTATAAATATTAAATAACCATTTCTTTTTAATAAAATTAAAACCCTTTTTTTCCCAATTATTAAAATTTTTAAAAAAATTAATTAAAAAAATATCAATAAATTTTTTTTTATCTATTTTTATTTTTTGATTTTTAAATGATGTTGCTTGGTAAAAATTTTGATTTAAATTAGGATATTTTTTAATATTGATACCTATTCCTATAATTACCCAATTTATTTTATTTTTCAAAGATGAAGTTTCAATTAAAACGCCTCCAACTTTCTTTTTTTCTAAAATTATATCATTTGGCCATTTATAATAAAAATTAATATTTTTTTTCATTTTTTTTAATGTTTGTCCAATCGATAGAGATGTTAAAAAGGATAATTGATTAACTCTATTGAGTGAACATTTTGGTATAACAAAAATTGAAAGATGTACATTGCCTTTGAAAGAAAACCATTTGGAATTTCTTCTTCCATATCCAGCTGTTTGATGTTCTGCACTAATACATAAATTATTAATAGACTTTTTCTTTTTTAAGATTTTTTTTAATTCTAAATTGGTACTTTTAACTTTTTTAAAATTAATTAATTTATAAGAATTCATAATATTATTTAATAATTGATGTTAGACTTATCACATCTAATAAATTTGACAAAAATATAATTAAAAAAATAGTTATTATTAAAGAAATTAAAATTATTAGTTTAAAAATAAAGGGTATTTTTACCTCAATTATATCTTTTTCTTCATTGGAAAAAAAAATATTTTTTATTATTCTTAAATAATAAAATGCTGAAACTAAAGAAGCTAAAATTGCAATAATGGATATAAAATAATATTCATTATCTATAGCTCCTAATAATATATATAATTTTCCAAAAAAACCTGATAATGGTGGCAAACCAATAAGTGAAAATAGAAAAATTGCTAAACTAAAGGATAAAAAAGAATTTTTTTTTAATAATCCAGAAAAATCATCAATGTTTTCTAAAAATAAATTATTTTTTTTATTTTTAAGACATGATAAACATGTAAAAATTCCTAAAATATTTATTAAATAAATAAAAGTATATAATTGGATACTTTTAATTCCAAAATTATTTAACGATAAAAGACCTATTAAAATAAAACCCATATGAGTAATCGAACTATATGCTAAGAGCCTTTTAAAATTAAATTGATTAATTGCAGCAATAGAACCGTAAATTAGAGAAATTACTGAAACAAAATATAAAATTTGAAACCATGATGAATAAAAAGATAAAAAAGGTAAATATAAAAATTTTATAATAAAAGCAATAGCTCCAATTTTGGGAATAGTTGCAAAAAAAGCAGTTATAGATAATGGGCTACCTTCGTAAACATCAGGTGCCCACATATGAAAAGGAACAACAGCAATCTTAAAAAATAAACCACAAAGAATAAATATAAAACCTAAATTTAAAATCAAAAAGTTTTCTTTGGTTTTTACTGACTCTGTTAAAATTAACGATATATCATTAAAATTTGTAGAATTAGTAAATGAATAAATTAATGAAAGTCCATACAATAAAATTCCCGATGATAGAGCTCCAATAATAAAAAATTTAACACCTGACTCGGATGATTTTAAATTAAATTTATTATAAGCGGCTAAAATATATAAACATATGGCTTGAAGTTCCAAACCTAAATACATTGTAAAAATATTATTAGAAGAAATTAATATTAAAATTCCAACTAAAGATAAGTTGATTAAGAAGAAAAATTCTGATGTTAATATTTTTAAATCTTTTAATTGATTAAATGAAATTAAAGCTATTACAATTGTCCCTGATAAAATTAATGTTTTGAAAAAAATAGTAAAATTGTTATTAATAAGAAGATTATTAAAATAAGCCTTATCAAAATCAATAATTTTCAATGATGCGTATAAAGAAAAAAATAAAAAAAATAATGTTATATAAAAAACATTTTTTAGTGACTCTTTTTTTTTATTAAAAAAAATTCCATAAATTAAAATAATTATAGAACTAAAAATTAATAAGAGTTCAGGTAAAAATAATTTTAAATCATAAAATTCCATATATTAAAAAATTAATTTATTTGTTGATAATTCATAAATACCTAAAAGTATATTTGGTTGAAAACCAAATAATAAAATTAAAAATAAAAAGATTGTAGAAACAAATATTTCTTTTAATGATAAATCTACTACTTTAATTTGATTATTTTCACCAAAACAAATTCTATTATACATCCATAATATATAACAAGCTGAAAATATTATTCCAAAGGCGGCAAAAAAGGATAAAAAGAAACTGATTTTAAAAACACCAATTAAAATTAAAAATTCACTTATAAAACCGCTTGTTCCAGGAAAAGAAATGGCTCCTAAACAAAAAACTAAAAAAAAAGAAGAAAAAAAAGGCATTTTTTTCCATATTCCTCCAAAATTGTTTATTTCTTTAGTATTAACACGGTCAATTAGAAAACCTGCATATAAAAATAGCGCCGATGATATTAAACCATGACTAATCATTTGAAAAACAGCACCTTGTAATCCTTCCAAATTTTTAGAAAATATCCCGAGTGTAACAAAACCCATATGAGCTATAGAGGAATAAGCAATTAATTTTTTGATATTTTTTTGAGCTAATGCAAGAATTGAAATATAAATAATAGCAATAATACTTAAGAAGTATATAAATGAACTAAAAAATATCACAGCTTCAGGAAATAAAGGTAAGCTAAATCTTAAGAAACCATATCCACCTAATTTTAATAAAATTCCAGCTAATATAATTGATCCTGAAGTTGGAGCTTCAACATGTGCATCAGGTAACCAAGTATGAAATGGCCACATTGGAATTTTTATTGCAAAGGAAATAAAAAATGATAAAAAAAGCCATATTTGTAAATCAAAAGGTAAAGTAAAATTAAATAATTGAGTATAATTACTTGTACCTGTATAAAAATATAAAACTAAAATGCCTAATAACATAAAAAGAGAACCAAAAAGAGTATATAAAAAGAATTTATAAGCAGCATAAATTCTGTTACTACCTCCCCAAATTCCTATAATTAAAAATAAAGGTATTAAAGAACCTTCGAAAAAAATATAAAAAATAAATAAATCTAAAGAGGAAAATAATCCAATTAAAAAAAACTCAATCATTAAGAAAGAAATAATAAAATAATTAATATGTTTGTTAATGGAATTCCAACTAGTAATAATGCAGATAGGTATTAAAAAAGTGGTTAAAAGAATAAAAGATAAAGAGATGCCATCCACTCCTAAATAATAATATATTCCTAGATCTGGAATAATTTTATATATTTCTGTAAATTGAAAATTACTATCTGTAACATCAAAATGATAAAGTAATAGTAAAGATAAAAAAAAAGTTATCAAAGATGACCATAAGCCTATTTCTTTAACTTTTCTTTCATAAAATTTATCATTTTTATTTATCGATAAGATTATTAATGATGAAATGAAAGGAAAAAGAATTAATAATGATAATAGAGGTATATTTGTCAATTTAATTAATTAAAAAAGAATATTAAAAATGTAATTAATAAAAATAAACCTATAATAAATGAAAACGCGTAATGATAAATATAACCTGTTTGAAAAGTACTAAAAAATTTCGATAATTTTTTTGTAGAAAAAGCTAAACCATTAGGGCCAATTTTATCAATTAAATCTATATCAATTTTTTTCCATAAATTTTCTGCTAAATTAATAATCTTTTTTACTACAAATTGATCATAAAAATTATCAAAATACCATTTATTTAATAAAAAATTATAAATTTTTCTAAATTTTTTTGTTAAAAAAATAAGTAAATTCTTATTAAGAATATAGAAATAAAAAATAAATAAAATTCCTGTAATTGATAATAAAGTTGGAAGATGTTCTAAATAAAATGAGATATGAAAAGATTTATTTAAAAAAATATTTGCAACATTAGAATTAACCCATAAATTTACATATTTATCTTCAATAAAATAATCTTTAATAAAATAGCCTGAAAATATTGAAAAAAAAGCTAAGCAAATAAGTGGAAAAAATAAGAAAAAAGATGAAATGTTTAATTTTGACAAACTGAATTTAAATTTACTTTTATTAATATTATTATGAAAAACATAATAAATTAGTCTAAAAGAATAAATTGATGTTAATAAAACTACCAAAATTGAAATTAAATAAACAAAATTTGAAAAAAATAAATTAGAAGTTAGTCCGGAATTTACTATAAGTTCTTTTGAGTAATATCCTGATAATAATGGTATCCCAGACAAAGATAGGCATCCAATAATCATAACTATGTAAGTTAAAGGAATTTTGTGCCATAGATTTCCCATTTTTTTAATATTTTGTTCACCTTTTAAAGAATGTATTACTGAACCAGCTGATAAAAAAAGTAAAGCTTTAAAAAAAGCGTGTGTAATTAAATGAAACATTGCCAGGTTATACATAGAAAAACCCGCAGCAACAAACATAAAACCCAATTGGCTACAAGTTGAATATGCAATAATTTTTTTTATATCATTTTCTTTTTTATTTACTGTTTGTTCAAAAATTGCAGTATATGTTACGTTTATTTTTATTAAATTTGATTATAATATATAATTTTTTAAAAATATTGACATTTTACATTTTATAATTTCT
>CAYOOR010000055.1:0-2823 GCA_964405695.1 uncultured Alphaproteobacteria bacterium | reverse complement strand
GATGTCCCCATTACCACGTAGAAAAATGCAGTGACCCTGAATTGATTTTAGTCAAAACTCAGCACTGGGTAAGGTGTTCACTTGCATTAGAATATGGTAATGATTCTAAATCAAAAAATTAAGTTTAATTAAGCTTTTAATCGCATGATTATACCAGATAAGCAAGGACTCAAGGATCGGCAAACGAATAACTTGCTTGAAGTAACAAATTTAAAAAAATACTTCCCGATTCACAAAGGATTTTTGAGAAAAGTTGTGGGGGAAGTAAAGGCAGTGGATGAGGTTAGCTTTAGCATTAAAGAAGGAGAAATATTAGGCCTTGTAGGTGAAAGTGGATGTGGCAAAACCACTACTGGTCGTTTAATAATGAGGGGCTTTAAGCCTACAGGGGGGGGAATTCTATTTTATGATCGAACTCTAGGAAAGGTTGACCTCGCTACGATTGACACAAAAGATCTGAAATCTATCTGGCGGAATGTACAGATGATTTTCCAAGATCCATTTTCTTCTTTGAATCCTCGTAAATCTCTATTACAGATTATTGGTGAACCATTAATTAACTTTAAACTTGCTACCCAAAATAATTTGCAGGAGCAGGTTGCAGAAATTTTACGTGTAGTCGGCCTTAGACCAGAATACATGACACGCTTTCCGCATGCATTTAGTGGCGGGCAGCGACAGCGTATTTCAGTAGCTCGTGCCTTGGTATTAAAACCTCAACTCATAGTTTGCGATGAACCCGTTTCTGCATTGGATGTATCTATACAAGCACAAGTACTCAACCTGCTTAAAGAGTTGCAAGTTGAGTATAATCTTTCTTATCTTTTCATCTCTCATGATCTAAGTGTTGTAAAGCATATATGTAACAAAATTGCAGTCATGTATGTGGGTAAGCTAGTTGAAACAGCTGATACTAATGTATTATTTTCAAAACCATATCATCCATATACTGAGGCACTTCTCTCTGCAATATCCAACCCGGATCCACGTAATAAACGAGAGAAAATTTTATTGGAAGGTGATGTACCAGATCCATCCAATCCTCCAAAAGGATGTTATTTCCATCCACGTTGTAAATACTCTATTGATAAATGTAAAATAGAAATTCCCGTACTTAGAGAAATTAAACCTGACCATTTCATCAGTTGTCATAAAGCAGAAGAATTGAACTTAAAAGGAATTTAAGTTCCTGTATAAAATTCATTTTTTTAATTAAATATTGCTATGAAAAATGCAGAATACAATTTTATAACCAAGGCTATTACTGAAGGTCCTAAGCATCATTTTTTTGGTTACTACGACATTTCACCATGGAATAAGGCGCAGACAAAATATCTTTTACTTGAGACAGATTTTCATGCTCGCGCATGTGAAAAAGATGATGAATCTGATGTTTGCGTTGTAGACACTGAAACAGGTGTAGTCAATCCTGTAAGTAGGACAAGGGCTTTTAACCTGCAGCAGGGCTCAATGCTGCATTGGATAGATGTAGGCTTTGGGGAAGAAATTACACACAATGACTGGGAAGATGGACGTCTCATTTCAAGAGTCATAAACCCGGATACTGGAGACCAAAGAACTATTAGTGGTGCAATTGCAGGGGTTTCTCCTGTAGAACCAATTGCAATTGGTCTCAACTATGCGCGTATGCGCTTTTGTCGCAGAGTAGTCGGTTATGCCAATGATCTTTATGAGACCGAGACGCTGGATCCTCGTCCAAAGGATGATGGATTATTCTTGTTGGACTTGGTCACGGGAGATTCAAAGTTACTCATATCTTTTGCAGATATTGCAGAGGTATTAAGCATACCTAGACTTTTTAATCAGCCCCACTGGTTCAACCATGTAGTCTTCAACACGGATGGATCTAGGATTATGTTTGTTTATCGTATTCTGGATCCACCAAATTCATTTGGTAAAACTAGTTCATTATGGACAGTAAATACTGATGGTTCAGATCTTCAATGTATTTCTCCATTTGGAATAAGACCAAATCACTTTGCTTGGCAGGATCCACAAAATATTATAGCAACTTCAGATATTCTTGGAGAAATGCAATTTATTCGTATCACAGATAAGGAAAAATTAAATAAACCTTATGGTAATGGTCTCTTTCCACCAGATGGGCATTTTGGGTTTTCTCCTGACTACTCCTGGATAGTATGTGATACTTATCCACACCAAGATCCTGAAAATATTGCACGATTGTTCCTTTATGATGTTCATGGGAAAAAAATGCATGTTTTGGGAGAATATTACCATCCTCCTCATATAAAAGATGATTGGAGATGCGATCTACATCCAAGATGGTCCCCAGATGGAAAACTTGTCAGCTTCGATTCAGTTCACGAAGGCTCAAGACAAGTTTATGTTATTGATCTTAGTGAAATCACACATCCAAATGATTAAAATTAGGATCAAATGACCTGCCTCCCCCCCTATAAATGAGTCCAAGTAGAATGTTAGATTAGCATACTAATTTCATTGAATTGCAACAATGATTCAGGTGCAGGAGTTTTTCAGGCCAACGGGCGGTACCTTCATAACACCCGCAGTTTCATTATAGGCTTTTCCTCTTAAAGATGGAGGACTGCATCGGTGGTCCTCCGTCTTTTCACTATCCTCAGGATAAAAACGCGCCTAACTACTTTATGTAAAAGGGGGTGAGGGCTTGTGCGACCCCCGGGGAGCCTACCCCGGAGCATCCAGCTCCTGCATCTCTATCAGGCCTGTGTAGAGGACTTCATCAGCAACTTGACTGACCGTCATTCCTGTTCTTTTGACATGGACACAGGGTTCGCTTGATGTTCGGATTAATTGTGG
>CAYOOR010000054.1:0-9455 GCA_964405695.1 uncultured Alphaproteobacteria bacterium | reverse complement strand
CCCCTATCCACCTTATCCGTTTTCAATCGCTCTAAATCAATTTTTCTACGGGCGCTTATTTTTTTTTTTTTTTTCAACTTTATTATATCTGTCCCAAACATATTTTCTCATATCGTGGCATATAATACTTTTTTCTTTACCATGGACAAAAGATTTTTTGATGCCTAATTTTTTTTTTTTCATAAAATTTAAGAAAAAAACAGTTAACTAATTAAGTTTAATGTTGTAAAATTGCAACAATTAATATTATTTTCTTTTTATTTAAAAACAATAAATAAAAAATAATAGTATAATATTAATAGTAATATATAATTATATTAAATTTTTTTGTAGTCGGGCATGCTTTATAAATTTGTAATTTTTTTATCGGTATTCGTATTAACTAATTGTTCACTCTTAGATAGAAATGGCGAAGATGTTGAAACTATCGCTGATCTAGAACAAATTCCTGAAGAAACAATTCAGGAACCTTCAATATTAATTGATGACACTGAACTGATGCCTGATGCTGATACAATTCAAGATGATGGCAGTTTAGCAAGAGACGAACAAATTTCATCTGATCCAAGTGGAACTTTTGTAGGTCAAAAAATTCTACCTTTAAGAGAAGATTTTACAGCGGTTTTAGAAGCATTTAATGTTCATAGAGATAGTTATGAAGAAGTTAAATCAAGGATCTATGGTGCTTCAACACAATTTTATGGAACAGTTGCTGCGGTTAACACTAAACTACAGCTTGGTACAACCCCTGGAAATCCAGTTTTGGTCAGACAATATGATCAAGCTCAAACAGAATTAAAAAATATTGAATCATATATGCGTGAAATCAATCTTTTAAATCAAAAAGTAAACGCAGATGCTGGCGTAGTTGCACTGTTAAAAAGTACAATTAATAAAGTTCTCCGTTTAGCAGGTGCTATCGACCAAGATCACAGACAATTAGAACTTCTTGAAGATGATACAGAAAAATTAGAAATAGATATTGCAAGACTTATTAACGAAATAACAGAAGAAATTTCAAGACAAGCAGGTTTCACTAAAATTGAAAATCAAAATATGTTGACGATTGCTGTTGCTATTCGTAACGGAGAAGCAATGGGAACCGGGATTTTAAACAGAAGTTTTTTAGCCGCACAAGCTTTAGCAGCTGCAGGACCACCTGATCAACAATTGGAAGTCCCAAAAGTTAATATTTCCGGATTACCACTTGTAGTAATTAGATTTGATAATCCTGATATAGATTATGAAAAAACTCTATATGATACAATTGGAACAACAATTGATAAATTACCAAATGCTTCATTTGGCTTGGTTGCTGTATCACCAATTGGTAAAAATGAAGGAGAAACTCGTATCAATAGTAGTAAAGTTAAAAAATATGCTGAAAGAGTTTTAAGAAGCTTAGTAAGTTTTGGTCTGCCATCAAAAAAAGTGGCTTTATCTGCTAAAACTAGCGGAGATGTTATAGTTCCAGAAATTCATATTTACGTTCAATAAAATTATATTTTCTTATAATTATCTATAAGTCTCGTTTTACCAAGGCAAGCTGCGGCAAAAACTCTAAAATTATTTTTATTTATTTTTTGCTTTGATAAATTATTTTCATTATATATCTTAAAATAATCTACTTTAGTAAATCCATATTTTAGAAGTTTTATTTTTCCTAATTTCTCGAATTCTTTTATTTTCTTAAAATTTTTTAAAGCCAAAAAAAAAATTTCCTTAATTGTAATAAATAAATATTTAGCAATCTTTTTTTCTTTTATATTTAAAATCTTATTTCTTGAAGAATACGCGAGTCCATGAGAGTTTCTTATTGTTTTTAAAATCACAATTTTGATATTCATTTTATATTTTTTTATTAAATCTTTAACTACCATTATCTGTTGAAAGTCTTTTTCACCAAAAAAAGCAATTGATGGTTGGATTTGAGTAAATAAAGGTTTTAAAATACTTACCACGCCATTAAAATGTCCTTTTCTATTAACTCCACACAACTTATTTGCTTTTTTTGAGGCTTTAATTTTTTCTATTTTTTTATTAAAAAAAATTTCTTTTATTGATGGTGTGTACAATATATCTATGTTTTCTTTATAAATTTTTTTTTTATCTTTTTTTAAACTTTTTGGATAATTTAAAAAATCTTTTTTCGAATTAAATTGTAATGGATTTAAAAAGATACTGACAACAACTATTTGAGTTTTTTTTTTAGCTAATCTAATTAAATTTAAATGTCCTTTATGTAAAGAACCAAGCGTTGCAACATATCCAATTTTTTTTTTTTTAATTTTATATTCTTGAATATTTTTTTTTAAAGTATCTGAATCATTAATTATTTTTAGTTTTGTCACTTTTTTTTAGCAAAATTTAAATAAGTAATATTACCAGAAGATTTTTCCTGATCACTATAACAATATTTTAAATCAGGAAAAATATTATTTCTAACATCAGAACAAAAATTTTTTACAGATAATTCAATATTATTTTCTTTATAAATTTTTACAAACTTTGGTATTTTTTTATTATTAACTTGAGAAGTTAATCCTAGCATATCATCTGTAACTAATATTTGACCGCTACAATATTTACTAGCTCCTATACCAATTGTTGGAATAAATTTTTCTTTATTTTGCATCATTTTTATTGCTACAGCTCTAGCTGCTTTTTCTGCTACAGCTTCAATTACTATTCCAAAAACACCAGCTTTAGATAATGAAATCGAATCTTTAATTAACTTATCCTTTTCTATTTTTTTAAAACCTTTAATTTTTACTTTATTGAAATTACTTATTGATTGAGGCAATAATCCAATATGCCCCATAACTTTTATTCCTCTTGCAGTTAAAAAAGAAATTGTTTTTGATATTTCTTTGCCACCTTCAATTTTTACACCATAGCATCCAGTTTTTTTTATAATTTTTAATGCAGTTTTATAAGCCTGAACAGGTGATTTTTCAAAACTATTATAAGGTAAATCAATAATAACAATGGTATTTTTAGCGGCTCTACAAACACTTTCTCCACATTTAATCATCATATCAACTGTTACTTTTTGAGTATTTTCCATACCATATAAAGTCATTCCTAAACTGTCTCCAACAAGTATAAAATCAACATATTTATCTAATAATTTAGCCATATTAAAAGAATATGCTGTTAACCCCACTAGAGTATTGGGATTATTAAAAAATTTTGTAATTTTATTTTTCAATTTCATTTTAATATAATTATAACTATTTTAGGTTTAATAAAAATTGTTTAAATTAATAAATAAAATTTATATTTTAATTCTTATTTTTTCTTTAATTAAAATATCTAATGCTTCAGAAACAAATTCTTTAGTAACTACCTCCCATCCATTAGCGTCTAAAATAGGCATTGAAACTTTAAGAAAAGGAGGAAGTGCAATGGATGCTGTAATTGCTACACAAATAGTTTTAAACTTAGTTGAGCCTATGTCTTCAGGTATAGGTGGCGGTGGTTTCTTATTATATTTTGACAAAAAAAAAAATACTTTAAATTTTTATGATGGGAGAGAAACAGCACCTAAAAAAATAAAAAAAGAATTTTTTTTAGATAAAAATGGTAATCCTTATAAATTTTATGAAAATGCTGTCGGTGGTTTATCAATAGGTACTCCAGGTTTGATTTCAATGTTAGAATTAGCCCATAAAAATCATGGATTGTTAAATTGGGAAGATCTATTTACGCCGGCAATAAAACTAGCAAATAATGTGTTTAAAATTTCGGAAAGATTGAGATATGCCATAGAAAATGATAAATATTTAAATCTTTTCCCTGAAAATGAAAAATATTTTAATATAAAAGATAAAAATATATTAAAAAATATAGATTTCAGTGAAACTTTAAAAATAATTTCTAAAAAAAAATCAAAAGGTTTTTATGAAGGTGTAATTGCTGAAAAAATAGTCCATTCAGTTCAGAATTCTAAAATAAAAAAAGGTGTGATAAATCTAGATGATTTAAAAAATTACAAAGCAAAAAAAAGTCCGCCTTTATGTGGTCAATATAGAGAATATAAAATATGCAGTTCATCACTGCCTAGTGCAGGTGGAACTGGTATTTTACAAATTTTAGGAATACTTGAAGAATTTCAACTATCTAAAAATACAATAAAAACAGATATTCATTTAATTTTAGAAGCTAGTAAATTATCTTATAATGATAGATATAAATATTTAGGAGACACTAAATATTCAAAAAACAAAATAAAAAAATTAATATCAAAAAAATATTTAAAGAAACAATCGGAAAAAATAAATCCTAAGAAAATAATAAAAGTTACATCAAATATAAAAAAAGATTTTTTACCTACTTCTACCACACATTTTTCTATAATTGATAATGAAGGAAATGTAGCATCCATAACATCAAGTATTGAAAATTCTTTTGGATCAAGATTAATGGCAGGAGGTTTTGTATTAAATAATCAGTTGAGTGATTTTAATTTTAAAATCGAAAAAAATCTTTTTAAAAATAATATTATTAAAAAAAATAAAAAACCTTTAAGTTCAATGTCACCAACAATTGTATTTGATAAAAATGATAATATTAAAATGGTTATAGGTTCCCCAGGAGGGAAATCTATAATAATGTATGTTGTTAAAACAATAATTGGAGTCATAGATTGGGAAATGAATATTAATCAGGCTGTAAACTTTCCAAACTTTAGTATTTCGAATAATAAAATTATATTAGAAAAAAATAAATTTGATAAAGAAATTAAGAAATATTTATCAGATATAGGTCATATAATTATTGAAAAAAAACTAAATAGTGGCTTAAATGGCTTTGAAATAAAGAATGAAAGAATCTCAGGAGTTGCTGATCAACGTAGAAATGGTTTAGCTATTTCCTATTAGGAAATTTTTTTGTATATTTAATTTCAAATTAATTTATAAATATTAATAATTAATTAACTAATATATTTTAAAACTTTTAAAATTGAAAAGAACATATCAACCTAGTAAAAGAAAAAGAAAGAATAAACACGGATTTAGAACAAGAATGGCTTCTAAAGATGGTAGATTAGTTTTATCTAGAAGAAGAAATAAAGGGAGAAAAAAACTTTCTGCTTAATAAATTAATGTCAGCAATTCTTCTTAAAACAATAAAAAAAAGAATTGATTTTATAAAGATTTCAAAGAAAGGTAAAAAAATTTTTACAAAGGGTTTTATTTTGCAAAAATATAAGAGAAAGATAGATGACAAAATAGAAAATAATATTGTCAGAATTGGTTTTACTGTTACAAAAAAAATTGGAAATGCAGTTGTAAGAAATAAAGTTAAAAGACGTTTTAGGGCAATTACTAAAGAATTATTAAATAATTATTTAAAAAAAAATTACGATTATATAATAATAGCCAAGAAAAACAGTATTACTATGGATTATAAAGAATTAAAGAATGATTTAATTAAAATTATATAATAAAAAAATTATGCTGAAAAAATTACTAATTTGTATTTTAAAAATTTATCGGTTTTTTTCTCCTTTTTTTTATAGAGGGGCGTGTAGATTTACTCCAACATGTAGTCAATATGCCGTGGAAGCTATCTCAAAATATGGGCCAATTGTTGGTGTTTATAAAAGTATTGTTAGATTATTAAAATGTAATCCATTTGGAAAATGGGGTTACGATCCAATAGATGGGAAAAATGAGAGAACAAAGTAATTTAATATTAGCTATTGTCTTATCACTTCTAATTTTATTGGGGTTCCAATATTTCTTTGAAGCTCCAAGAATGAAAAAAGAAGCTGAAAAAAAGAAAAATACAGAACTTTCCGAAAATTTAATAAAAAATAATTCTAATAATTCAGAAGAAGAGCCTGGAGGTTATTTAGAAATAAATGAAGCGTTAAATAAAGATCAAAGAATTGAAATTAGCGCACCTAGATTAAAAGGGTCTATTTCATTAAAAGGTTTAAAAATTGACGATCTTATTTTAATTAATTACAAAGAAACATTAAATAGTGACAGTAAATTTGTAACTCTGTTTAAACCTAGTTTGGCTAAGGGCGGATATTTTTCTAATTTTGGTTGGATAAAAGCATCTTCTGAAGAAAAATATGACTTACCTAATGACCAAACTGTCTGGAGTGCAAATTTAAAAAAATTGACAAATAATAATCCTGTTATATTTACTTGGACAAATAATCAAGGAATTAAATTTGAACAGGAAATTTCTATTGATGAAAACTATATGTTTACTGTTAAACAAAAAGTTACAAATAATACAGAGCAAAATATTAACTTAAGTCCAGTGGCAAAAATCAGTAGAACTGATACTCCAGATACACAAGGTTTCTTTATTTTACATGAAGGACCAATTGGAGTTATAGACGATGTATTAGAAGAATTAGATTATAAAGATCTAAAAAAAAATATAGGGCCTATTGAATATAAATCAAAAGGTGGCTGGTTTGGTATCACTGATAAATATTGGCTAGCAACATTAATACCTGATCAAAATACAACTATTATTGCGAGATACCAATTTTATACTAAAAATAATAAAGAAAAATATCAGGTGGATTATAAAGGAGGTATAATTGAAATTCCTTCAAATAAATCCATAACTATAGAAAATTTATTATATGCTGGTGCAAAAGAGGTTAAACTCTTAGATAAATATGAAAAGGAATATTCTATTCCAAGACTAGATTTCGCAATTGATTTTGGCTGGTATTATTTCTTAACAAAGCCTTTTTTATATATTTTAATTTTTTTTAAAAATATTTTTGGAAATTTTGGTCTTTCTATAATATTACTTACTCTTTTGATTAAATTAATATTCTTTCCTTTAGCAAATAAATCCTATGTTGCAATGCAAAAAATGAAAGAATTACAGCCGCAGTTGATGAGAATTAAAGAAACTTATAAGAATGATAAGGTCAAACTCAATCAGGAAATGATGACATTATATAAAAGAGAGAAAGTAAACCCTGCAGCATCTTGTCTGCCAATATTAATCCAAATTCCTGTTTTTTTTGCTCTTTATAAAATTCTTTTTGTCAGTTTAGAAATGAGGCAAGCTCCATTTTATTTATGGATTGAAGATTTATCTCTTGCTGATCCAACCTCTATATTAAATCTTTTTGGACTTCTACCTTACGATCCCAATTTCTTACCAAAAATTATTAATATTGGTATTTGGCCAATAATTATGGGAGCCACTATGTGGCTACAGCAAAAATTAAATCCTCAGCCAACAGATCCTATGCAAGCAAAAATTTTTATGTTTTTACCAATCTTTTTTACATTTATACTTGCTCCCTTTCCTGCTGGATTAGTAATTTACTGGACTGCAAATAATGTATTAAGTATGGGACAGCAAATATTAATAAAAAAAAAGATGGAAAAAGATAAAAAATAATAAAAACATATTTATATAATTATTAAAATTGAAAATATTTCTTTCCAAAAATGAAAAAAAATATTTAAATGATGTTTTATCATTTTCTGAAGCAGAAAAGTATATAAAAAAATTTAAAAATAAAATATTTGTTGTTAAATATGGCGGAAATGCCTTAACTAATAAATATTTAGCAAATAATTTTGCAAAAGATATATGTCTTATAAAAAAATTAGGTATTAATTTAGTTATTGTTCATGGGGGAGGTCCTCAAATATCAGAAACTTTGAAAAAAAAAAAAATAAAAACTAAATTTATAAATGGTTTACGTATTACAGATAATAAAACAATAAAAATTGTTAAAGATGTTTTAATTAACAGAATAAATAAAAAAATTGTTAAACTAATAAGAGACGCTGGTGGCAAAGCAAAAAGTTTGCCAGGAAATAAAAATAATTTTATTGAAGTAGATGAAATAAATAAAGAATTGGGTTTTGTAGGTAAACCAAAAAAAATTAAAGTAAGTATAATTAAAAAACTTTTAAAAGATAATTATATACCAATAGTAGCAAGTCTTGGTTCAAAAAATAAAAATTTAATTTATAACATAAATGCTGATACTGTTGCTGGAGAACTGGCAGCAGCACTATCGGCCACAAGATTTTATTTTATAACTAATATTAAAGGTGTAATGGATCAAAAAAACAAATTGATAAAAGAAATAACATTGAAAAAAGCAAGAATTTTAATAAAAAAAAATATTATTAAAGGTGGTATGATACCCAAAGTTGAAACTTGTTTGAATGCAGTAAAAAAATCTGCTAAAGCTGCGGTTATTTTAGATGGCAGAGTACCAAAATTATTGTTAAAAGAAATCTTTACTACTAAAGGCGTTGGCACATTAATTGGAAAAAAATAATAATATAAATTTTAACCACTGGTTTTTTGACCTCGATAATACTCTATACTGCGCAAATTCTGGGATTTTTGATCAAATTCATAAAAGAATGGGTGAATATATATCAAAAAAATTAAATATAAGTATTAAAGAAGCAAAATATTTGCAAAAAAAATATTTTATTGAAAACGGTACAACGCTTTATGGATTAATGGTAAATCATAAAATTAAACCAGAAGAATTTCTTTATTTTGTTCATGATATAAATTTTGATGTTGTTAAACCAAATCACAAGTTAAATAGTTTAATAAAAAAAATATCAAAAAAAAAAATTATTTTTACAAATGCAGATATGCCCTATGTTGAAAAAATATTAAATAAATTAAATCTCGAAAATGTTTTTAATGATATTTTCGATATTAAAAAAATGAATTATGTGCCCAAACCTAATGTAAAAACTTATAAAAAACTTATAAATACTTATAAAGTAAAAACTGATAAAGCTGTTTTGTTTGATGATATTCCACAAAATTTAATCACTGCTTCAAAACTTGGACTTAAAACAGTGCAAGTGTATAATAAAAAATTAGATAAAGAATTAAATGGAAGATCTGAAAAAATTGATTATATGACTAACAACCTTAAAGAATTTTTACAAAAATGGATAACGAACAATTAAAAAAAATTATTGAAAGTAATTGGAAAAAAATTGATGAAATTAATCCTCAAACTAAAGGAGAATTACCAAGTGCAATAGAAGAGGTTATAAATCTTCTAGATAAAGGAGAAATTAGAGTTGCCGAAAAAAAAAATGGGGAATGGATTGTCAATCAATGGATTAAACAGGCAATATTGTTAAGTTTTAAAATAAATGAAATGGAAAATCTAAGCGGACCTTACAGCAGTTGGTTCGACAAAGCTCATTTATTAAAAGGAAAAACATCCGGTTGGACAAAGGAAGATCATATCAAAGCAGGTTTTCGAATGGTTCCTAATTCTCCAGTAAGAAAAGGTTCTTTTATCGGAAAAAATGCAGTATTAATGCCATGCTATGTAAACATAGGCGCGTACATAGATGAAAATACGATGATTGACACTTTTGCAAGAGCCGGGAGTTGTTGTCAAATTGGAAAAAATTGTCATTTTTCTGCAGGTTCAGGAGTTGGCGGTGTGTTAGAACCTA
>CAYOOR010000053.1:0-2753 GCA_964405695.1 uncultured Alphaproteobacteria bacterium | reverse complement strand
GGAGTCTTGACAAAGTTAGATGAATTTGAAGATTTAAATGGTTATTGTTTCTTTTCAAAAGGAGAAAAATTTTAAGATATAAATGGAAATAAAATTTGGGATTTAATAAAAACCTCTACGACTAGAAATGATTCAATATCTCAAACTAAAATTGATAATAAAGAAAATATTGTAAAATGATATTTCGTGAAAAAATAAGAGTAATTTCAAATAAAGAAATATCGGAAGGTATTTTCAAGACTACTTTCAAGTCTTCATCTATTTCCTCTATTGCTTTACCAGGTCAATTCATTAATATTCTTCCTGAATATAATTGGTCTCATGTTATGAGAAGGCCTATGAGTATTGCAAGCCAAGGAAACAGTGAAATTAGTATTATTTATAAACCAATTGGAGATGGAACTCAAATAATGGCTAATTGGAAAAAAGGAGACGTAATAGATGTTATAGGTCCGCTTGGTAATTATTGGAACAATTACAAACAAACGTTTCCTATTTTGATAGGAGGTGGCGTAGGTATTGCGCCTATATTAAATTTTCATAATTATTTAAATGAAAAAAATATAAATCATATACTTATTATGGGCGCTAAAAATGATCGTGAACATTTTTTACATCATGCGCCCAATAAAAATATTTACATGTCAACAGATGATGGTAGTTTAGGTGTTAAAGGTAATGTAGTCGATGTTATTAAGTTTATTTATAAATCTAAAAATCTAGTAACAAATACTAAATTATTTTCATGTGGTCCTCCTAAAATGATGGAATCAGTAAAAACATATGCAATAGATAATAATATACTTTGTGATTTAGCGCTTGAAACAATTATGGCATGTGGTATTGGTTTTTGTCAGGGATGTACTATTGAAAAACATGTACAAGATTCAAATATTCATAGTTATCGAAATCGATTTTCTTTAGCATGTATTGATGGTCCTATTTTTAATGCAAAGGATATAGTGACATGCATATAGAAATTGGGAAAGTAAAATTTACATCTCCACTTTTAACAGCAAGTGGAACCTATGGCTATGGGCATGAAGTAAAAGATTTAGCAGAAGTAGATAAATGGGGTGGTGTAATTACAAAATCTGTTACCAGAAATCCTAGAGAAGGGAATCCGCCTCCTAGAATAGCTGAAACAAGCTCTGGTATGCTTAATTCTATTGGATTAGCTAATTTAGGTGTAGATAAATATTGTGAAGATATAATTCCGTTTTTAAATAAGTTGCAAACAAAGGTAATTATTAACATTGCTGGATCTGCTATGGAAGATTATTTAGAGACTCTAGAGATCCTTGAGGATACAAATGCTAATCATATTGGGTATGAAGTTAATATTTCATGCCCAAATGTGAAAAAAGGTGGAATGGAGTTTGGAGTGAGTTGTGATATGACGGAAAAACTTACAGAAGAAATGCGAAAACGAACCAAGCGCTTACTTATTATGAAATTGGGACCAAATGTTACTAAAATTGAAGATATTGCTCAAGCTGCTGAGAATAGCGGGGCTGATGCTGTAAGTGCAATAAATACAGTGGTTGGTATGGCAATTGATATAAATACAAGAACTCCTAAAATTTTTACTAATTATGGAGGACTATCTGGACCTGCTATTAAGCCTATTGCTATTGCAAATGTCCACAAGATATTTAATACTGTTAAAATCCCAGTTATAGGAATAGGTGGTATTTCTAGTTTAGAAGATGTAATAGAATTTATGTTAGCAGGTGCATCATTAGTGCAAATTGGAACAATGAATTATCAAAATCCAAATATTGGCCCTCAGCTTGCAGATGAATTATCAAATTATTTGGACCTGATGAAAATTACTGATTTGCATGATTTAATAGGCAAAGTAAAATATCATGCAAAATAGATTTATTCTATATATATTGCTTAGTATATTTATTTTTTCATGTATTCCTTCTCCTCGATATCAAAGTGGGAACAAACTAATTCCATCTGTAACAACTAAACAAAAATCGAAAAATAATTCAAAAAACAAAAAAAAGAAAAAAGAATTTGATAAATCAAAGAAAGTATTTAGAGGAATTTCTTCTTACTATGGACCAAAATTTCATGGAAAGCTTACTGCTAATGGAGAAATATTTGATATGTATGGAGTGACAGCTGCTCATAAAAAATTACCATTTAATACCTATGTTAGAGTAACTAATGAAAATAATAATAAAAATTTATTAATTCGTATAAATGATAGAGGCCCATATGTAGGCGATAGAATTTTAGATTGTAGTTATGGAGCTGCAAAAAAATTAGGTTTTGTTAATGATGGTATTGCCCCTGTGAAAATAGAGGTGGTAGAGTGGGGAGATAATGAATATATGCATCATAAATAAATTTGAAAAATTGGGAAGGTTTAAATGAAGAATTATTTAATGTTACTTTTAGTATTAGTATGTTTTTCATGTGGAATATTTGATACTAAAGAAAATACAGAAATACAGAAGTTATATGTTTGTATACAAGGAGAAAATCAAGTAGCTATATATAATACACCTAATTTAAGTCTATTGAAACTAATTGATGTGGATTTTTCTGATGAAGGAAATATGCCACATTTTGTTGTATTAGATGAGATAAATAATTATTGGTTCGTAACTGGTATGGGTGGAGGATATGTTGCGCAATTTAATCTATTAACGGATGAATTTATTGATACTATAGCAGTTGGTATCAATCCAGCATTAATGACAATAGATCCAATAAATAAAAAACTATTCTGTTCA
>CAYOOR010000052.1:0-20114 GCA_964405695.1 uncultured Alphaproteobacteria bacterium | reverse complement strand
TAAAACATTCGACTTGTTTTCTTCTTTAATAATGTCCATGCATAGCTCGACACATTCATCACAAATAAATACAGTTGGCCCTGCTATAAGTTTTTTTACTTCATGCTGACTTTTCCCACAAAAGGAACAATATAAAGTATTTTTTTGGTTATCGTTTGTTGATTTAATCATAGTAATTCTAATAAATTATATGAATGTTATTTAACTAAATACAATAAAAAAAAAATTATTTCTCAATTTCTTTTCTATCTTTAACAATTTTATCAATTAAGCCAAAGCTTTTTGCTTCTTCTGCCCCCATAAAACTATCTCTATCTAAATATTCTTCAATCTTTTTAATATCTTGACCAGTATGGTTAACATAAATTTGATTTAGTTTTTTTCTAATTGTTAAAATTTCATTTGCATGAATTTGAATATCTGATGCTTGACCTTGCACACCACCAGATGGTTGATGTACCATTATTCTAGAATTTGGAAGTGAAAATCTTTTGTTTTTTGTTCCAGCCGTCAATAATAATGAGCCCATAGATGCTGCTTGGCCGATACAAACTGTAGTTATATCAGGTTTAATATATTGCATTGTATCATATATAGCTAAACCGGATGTTACTGAACCGCCTGCTGAATTAATATAAAAAGAAATATCTTTATTAGGATTCTCAGATTCTAAAAAAAGTAATTGGGCACAAATTAATGAAGATAAATTATCTTCAATTACGCCTGTTAAAAAAATAATTCTTTCTTTGAGTAATCTAGAATAAATATCATAAGATCTTTCACCTCTAGAAGTTTGTTCAACAACCATAGGAATTAAAGTACTTAAATTTCTAAAAGATTTTTTCATTATTATTAGATATTAACTATTTTTTTAATTTAAATGTTTTATTTATTTAATAATTCTTGTCTTTTAATATTTTTTTCATCAAGTTTTATATTCTTAAGAATATGTTCCATAACTTTTTCTTCAAATATAGGTGCTTTTAAAGATGCAAGAGCTTGTGAATTTTCAGTATAAAATTTTATAATTTGATCTTTTGCATCTGGTTGTCTCATAATTTCTTCTTGTATCGCTTTTTTTAAATCATCTTCACTAACTTCTATTTTATTTTCTTCTCCTATTTTAGCTAATATTAAACCAACCTTCACTCTTCTTTCAGCAATTTTTTTATAATCTTTTTTTATAACATCATCTTTTTTATTTTTATCACTTTCATCAATGATACCTTTAGCTTTATCATCTTGAAAACGTTTCCAAATACTTTCAAATTCAAAATTAACTAATCCTGTAGGTAACTCAACTTTATGACTTTTATCTAATTGATCAATTAAATCTTTCTTTAATACTGTCTTTGATAAATTATCTAATTCATTTTGCATCTGTTCTTTAACTTTATTTTTAAAATCACTTAAATCTTTAGCGCCCATAGTTTTTGCAAAATTATCATCTAAAACTTTTTTTTGGGAAACTTGAACTTCTAATATATCAATTTCAACTTTTACATCTTTTTCAGCAACATCAGGATTTGGAAAATTTTTTGGAAATTTACATATAAAATTTAATTTATCACCTGCCTTAGATCCTAATATTTTTTTTTCTATCTCAGGAATTATCATTTTATTACCAACTATTGTTAATTTATTCTCAATTAATGCTTCTTTTACTATTTCGTTATTATAAGTAGGTTTCAAATTCAAAAGAACACCATCGCCATTTTCAATTTTTTTACAATCTTCTTTAATAAAATTTTGTTGAGTTTTAGAAAATGTTTCTAATGTTTTTTTGTAATCTGTCTCATCTACTTTAGAAATATATTTTGTTAATTTTATTTTTTTTATATCTCCGATTTTAATATTTGGAATCAATTCAATTGACATAATATATTCAAGTCCTTTATCCTCGCCAAAATTTTTTACATCTACTTTAGGTTTTATAGCTAATTTTAAATTATTTTTTTTAATTACTTCATTACTTGTTGATTTAATCAATTCATCTAGTGTTGTACTTAAAGCATTTTGCCCAAATCTCTGTTTTACAATATTAAATGGAACTTTACCTTTTCTGAAACCTTCAATTTCAACATCCTTAGAAATTTCATGTAAACTTTGATTTAATTTATCCGTTACTTCTTTAGAAGAAAGTATAATTTTAAATTCTTTTTCTAAACCCTTCTTTTTTAATTCTGTAATTTTCATATTAAATATATTATTTATAAAAAATTTTAATTCATGTCTTTTTTTTGTTGCGGGTGAAGTGACTTGAACCCCCAAGGATAAAATCCACTAGTTCCTAAGACTAGCGCGTCTACCAATTCCGCCACACCCGCTACTTAAAGCTTCTTTCTACGAAAATACTCAATGATATAAAAAATTCAATAAAATCTTTATTTTAATTTTTTTAACACATTTGGAATTAAATCTGGTAAATCCTCTGATATTAAGCCTGGTCCTTTTTTTTTAGCAATTTCACCGTGAATCCAAACAGCAGCACAAGCGGCATCAAAAATAGTCATTTTTTGAGAGATCAAGCCTGTGATCATTCCAGCTAAAACATCTCCTGATCCACCGGTAGCTAAAAATGGCGAAGTATTAGTATTTATTGCAATTTTACCATCCTCTGAAAAAATTAATGTAGTATTTCCTTTTAAAATTAAATTCATTTTAGTTTTCTTTACTAATTCAATTCCGGATAAAATTTTTTCTTTTTTTTTTTATATTTAATGATTTTAAAATATGTGAAAATTCTCCTTCATGAGGAGTAATAATTACGTTTGTTTTTTTATTTGAAACAATTTTATTAAAGTTATTTTTAAGAGCATCAGCATCTAAAATAATTTTTCTTTTTTTTTCTTTAATTAAACTTAAAATTAATTTTAATTTCTTTTTATTAATTCCTAATCCTGGTCCAATTAGAACTGTATTAATCCTTTTATCTTTTAATAATTTCTTTAAATCTGAAATATTATTAATAACATTAATTAAGGCTATAGGATTTTCTATTGAATAAATATTATAAACTTCTTTTGGAACTCCAAGACATAATAAACCACACCCTATTCTGGCAGCTGCTCTTGCAGCCAATCGAGTTGCGCCAGTAATTTTATCTCCACAAATAATTAAAGTATATCCCCTAGTATATTTGTGTGATTTATAGTTTGGCCATGGAATCTTATCTTTCCAATTATCAGGATGATTCTCAAAGAGATGTGGTTTAAAAGATAATTTTTTAAAATCTATTCCTATATTTTTAACAATAATATCCCCTGAATATTCCTTCCCATCGGATAATAAATGGCCCGGTTTTTTTTTTGTAAATGTAATTGTCTCTTTAGATTTAATCGCAGTGCCATGAATCTCTCCTGTATCTCCATTTATACCTGATGGAATATCTATTGAAATACAATAAACTTCCTTCTTATTAATTAATTCAATAATTTTTTTTAATTTTCCAGTAATTTTTCTTTTTAATCCTGAACCAAAAAGAGCATCGATAATTAAATCATTTTTATTTAATTCAAAATTAGAAAAAGAACATAATTTTCCTTTAAAATTTTTAAATGCTTTATTAGCATCACCTTTAATTTTTTTTTCATTTATTAATGAATATACTTCAATATTTAAAAATCCATTATTTTTTAATAATCTTGCAACTACATAACCATCTCCTCCATTATTTCCAGGGCCACAAAGTATTTTAATTTTTTTTTTTTTTATTAAATTTATTTTTTATTATTTTAAAAATCTCAATACCCGCATTCTCCATTAATTTATAACCTGGTATAAAACTTTTTATTGTTTTTCTATCTAATTCTTTATGATTCTTACAAGTTAAAATTGCGTGATTAAAATTATTTTTTTTTAACATTTTTTTAAAATAATATTTAATATATAAATATGATTAGATCAAATTGGACGCAAAAGGAAATACTAAAAATTTTAAATTTACCTTTACTTGAATTAATATTCAAAGCACAAAAATTACACAGAAAATTTTTTCCAAAAAAGGATGTACAGCTAGCTAGCTTATTAAGTATAAAAACAGGCTCCTGCCCTGAAAATTGTAAATATTGTCCACAATCAGCTCATTATAATACAGATGTAAAAAAAGAAACTCTTTTAAGCGTAAATGAAGTGTTAAAAAAAGCAAATAAAGCGAAAAAAAATGGTGCTTCAAGATTTTGTATGGGAGCTGCATGGAGAGAAATAAAAGATGGTCCTGAATTTGATAAAGTATTAGAAATGATAAAAGGTGTTAAAAAAATTGGCATGGAATCTTGTGTTACTTTAGGTATGTTAAATCAAAAACAAGCAAACAAACTAGCAAAAGCAGGATTAAAAGCCTATAACCACAATATCGACACTAGTCCTGATTTTTATAAAAAAATAATAACTACTAGAAAATTCTCAGATAGAATTAGCACAATAAAAAGAGTTAGAAAAGCTGGAATTACTGTTTGTTGTGGAGGTATTATTGGAATGGGTGAAACGTTAGAAGATAGAGCAAAAATGCTTGAAGTTTTGTCTAACTTTAAACCCCACCCTGAAAGTGTTCCAGTTAATGCTCTAGTACCATCAAAAGGAACACCTTTAGAAAATAAAAAAAAAATAAATTCAATTGAACTTGTAAGAATGTGTGCTACAGCCAGAATTATAATGCCAAAATCACGAGTAAGATTAAGTGCAGGAAGGAAAGATTTGTCAAATGAAGCGCAAATAATGTGTTTTATGGCCGGAGCAAACTCAATTTTTTATGGCGATAAGCTTTTGACAACAGGAAATAATGATACATCTTCAGATGTAAAATTATTAAAAAGTGTTGGGCTTACACTAACAGAGGCTATTAATACTTAATATATAAGATTAACAATTATCATTAAGTTACTGATTTAGTTAAATATTGGGGCGAGTGATGGGATTCGAACCCACGACATTCGGCACCACAAGCCGACGCTCTAAACCAACTGAGCTACACCCGCCAAATAAATTAATATATATGATATATGAAAAAATCGGTTATTTTACAAACAAAATAACCGATTTTTCATTTAAAACTTATAATTATAAGATTTATTTTCCTAACGAAGCGGAAACATTAAGTGCAACCATACCAAGAACTGCACCGGCAATTCCAGATAGAGCTGTTAAAATTAATGGATTTCCAAGACTAGCTGATTGTAAAGCATCAGTTCCAGCTAGGAAAGCTGTGTAAAACGCAGCATATCCATATACAGCGGCAGGCGCTGCTGAAAAAGCTTTAACTTTTGTACCATAAATAAGTACAAAAACACTAAGAAATATAGTTGCAGGAACTCCTAAACCAGCTGGAAGACCAGAGGTTGCTCCTAATAAAAAAGCAGCGGAAGCCCATGCTACTACAGCACCCCATAACCATGCAGTTATAGTAGAACTTAAAGCTTTATTGTTACCACCTGCGCCAACAAAAGCAGCCCAAGCAATAAAAGAAATAGGTATTGAAAGAGCTAAAGGTGTTGAAGTATATATCCAAGTCATAATACCACCAACTCCACCAATACTTAGCGATAACGCGATTAGTTTATTCATAATACCCTCCCTCTTTATAAAAAGGTCAATCTATTATACTTGAGATATTCAGGATAAAAACTTTTTTTTTTGTGGATAAAAAGAAAAAAAACTTTATTTTTTGAATAAATTATTGGCACTATTTTGTTCTAATTTCTTTTTTTTTAATAAAGTTTTGAGAAAATTTATTTTCTTTTTTAAAATTTCTAATTCGTTGACCAATTCATTAATACTATATTCTTCATAATCTTGGTCATTATTATCAATAATATTCTTTATATCTTCATCTTCTTCCATAAAATAAAAATATTCAAAAAAATTTTAAAATGTAATAATAAATTAACTTATGATACCAGCAAATTTTTTAATTAATCAACTAAGAAAAAATGGTTTTAATTTTTTTTCAGGTGTTCCCTGTTCTTATTTAACACCCATAATTAATGGTGTAATAAATTCAAAAAAAATAAAATATGTTGGAGCGACAAGTGAGGGTGAGGCGATAGGAATTGCATCCGGGGCTTGGTTAGCAGGAAAAAAAAGTGTTGTTATGATACAAAATTCTGGACTTGGTAACACAATAAATCCTTTAACATCATTAAATTATCCCTTTAAAATTCCTCTATTATTAATTACTACTTGGAGAGGTGATCCAAAAATTAAAGATGAGCCTCAACATAAATTAATGGGGCTTATAACAAGAGATATTTTAAAATTATGCAAAATTAAAAATCATATATTCCCAATTGATAAAAAGAAATTAATTTCGACACTTATTAAAATAAATAATTCAATGAAAAATAATTCTATGCCGCACGCGTTGATAATGAAAAAAGAATCAATTGAGAATGAAGTGCTAAAACAAAAAAGTATAAATTTTAAAAACGAAATAAAAACAATTAATTTTATTAAAAAAAAAGAACTCCCAAATAGATTTAATATTTTAAAAGTAATTAATAATAATATTAATAATGAAATGGCAGTTATTGCTACTACTGGTAAAACTGGAAGAGAATTATTTGAAATTAATGATTCTGAAAATTTTTTTTATCAGGTTGGTTCAATGGGTTGTGCTAGCGCAATTTCTCTAGGAATTGCTCTGAACTCGAGAAAAAAAATTATTGTAATTGATGGTGATGGTGCTCTGTTAATGAAAATGGGGAATATTTCTACGATAGGTAGAAATCAACCAAGAAATTTAATACATATATTACTCGATAACAATGTTCATGATTCCACTGGTCAACAATTAACAAATGCTTCTACAGTTAATTTTTCTAAAATAGCAACAGGATGTGGTTATAAAGTATCTTTTTATACTAATAACATAGATGATTTTTCAAAAATATTTAAAAAAGTAATAGCTAGAATTAATAACGGGCCTGTATTTATTAATGTCAAAATAAAGAAAGGATCAATAAAAAATTTAGGTAGGCCAACAATTAATCCACAAGATGTGGCAATTAGATTTAAAAATTTCTTAAAAAATTAAAATTAAAATTACACTTTAAATTTATAATTTTTATCAGGATTTCTATCAATATCTGGTGGGTAATTTTTATATTTATCTTTATAATATCTTTCTTTGTGATCGCCATCAGCTAGTTTGTTATAAGTTAAATATAAAATTCTTCTAGATTTATTTGTTAAATTTGGTTCAGACCTATGTGGGGCAAAACAATCAAAAAAAACTGCATCCCCAGGATTAGTTTCTATAGGGATAAATTTCATATGTTTCATTTCTTTATCAGAAAGAGGCTCCCATAATTTTCCAATTAAACCAGATTTATTGTGCCCTGGAGCAAATTCTAAACAACCATTTTTAATTGTTGATTTATCAATACTTACCATTGCAGTTAAAAAAAAATTCGTATAATCATCCCATCCCGCTTGCGAATCTTGATGAGGTGTGAAACCTGATCCACCAGGCATTTTTAAATTTATTTTATCTTTAAATAAAACTCCATCTTCACCAAAGCAATCTTTTACACATTCTATAATTTTACTTTTTGTACATAAATAGTTAAAACCATTATGAAATTTACAGAAATTTTCAATCCTTGCTAAAACTTTTTGATTTTCATCTAGTTTACTTTTTTCAAAAAATTTCCATTCTTTTCCAGAAACTTCTGGAGAATTTTGAAGTTCATCAGTATATAATACTAGGTCATCAAGTTCCTTTTTGTTAAATAAATTAGGAACTAAAACGAAACCATCATCTTTAAATTTTTTTATTTGATCCCTTGTTAACATCTAATTACTTCATAAAAATGAAACCATTTGTAATATATCTATAATATTTTAAATTTAAAGAAAATTTATTTGAAACTTTTAGCCCATGAGACTTTTCTTGCTTCAGCTAAATCAAATGCATCATTCACATTAATCCATTGACCGGCAACATATAAAACTGAAATATTTTCTTTATTTTCTAACATCTTTTCAAACAAACCGGGTAAAGTCATTGATTTAAAATTTTTATTTTTAGAATATTTCAAAATATATTTAGAAATTAGTTTAGAGCCTTCTTTGTTTGTTTTCATTAAACCAATCCATTGACCATGAAAATCAGAACATTTTTCGTTTTTGTGAGAAATTTTATTTAATTTTGCAGGTTTTTGTTCTAATAAATAATTCCCTGTGAAGGTTCTATTACATAAAACACAATCTTTTTTTTTCTTATCCATATTTGAACATAAAGCATCAACTACTATAACAATATTTTTTTTAGTAGAGATTAATGCGTCTAAAATATATTTTCTAAAAACAATATCGCCATAACTTATAATACAATCATTTTTAATTTCCTTTAAAGAACAAGATAAAGAATATAATTCGCCTGATTTATTATAAATTCTATTCTTAATGATATTTAAGTTTGATAATGCTGTAGAATTTTTTATCACATCACTTTTATAACCACAAACAACAGAAATTTTTCCAGTATTATCTTTTTTTAAAGTTGAAGTTAATCTTTCTAAAAGTGGTTTCCCTTGAATATCTAACATACTTTTTGGTTTATTTTTTGTAAGGCGTTTTAATTGATGTCCACGTGATGCTGCCAAAATTATTGCATTATAATTTCTTTTTTCTGATAAATATTTTTTTTCAGCCTCATATAATTCACTATTACCAGCAATTTCAAAAATTTCATTTATTGGAGCTACCTTTTTTTCTACATTAGTCAAATTTTCTTTATTAAAAAGATCTTCAGTAACATTTCTAACAGATTTTATTGTTGCTCTTAATGAATGATTTGCCCAAATAATAGTTGATATACCAGCTTTCTTAAATTTACTTGTCTGCGTTTTGTAATAAGTAGTTGGAATAATGATAACTGGACATCTATCACCCCATTCTTTTTTAAATTGCAAAATTTCATTAGGAGAAGTTTTATTTGAATGAATTAAAATAGCATCAGCACCTGCATTATAATATGCATTAGCTCTTTTTATTGCCTCACCTATTCCCCAACCAGCAATTAAAGCTTCAATTCTTGCTATAATTGAGAAATCTTCATTTGCTTGAGTGTCTTTACCAGCTTTTATTTTTCCGCAAAATTCATCTATATCAGCAAGTTTTTGATAATGTCTTACTAATGAATTTGTCTTTGGATATTGCTTATCTTCAATACACACACCTGCAATATTTCTTTGACATAATTTAGAAACAAATCTTCTAAAATTATTAAAATTTCCATAACCCGTATCACCATCTACTAAAATCGGTATAGAAGTAGCATCAGACATAAACTCTAAAACATCAAGAATTTGCGTCCATGAAGCCTCGTTACTATCCCTTACTCCTAAAGCGGTCGCTATAGATAATCCGGATCCCCATATTCCTTTGAAACCACTTTGTTCAACAATTTTAGCAGTTAAACCGTTATGAGCTTCCATTAAAAAAGAGAGTTCTTTACTATTTATTTCTTTTTTTAATAATTGAGATTTATTTAATTTTTTTATATGTAGTTTTTTTGGTCTAATTAATTTCATTGCTACATATAATAATAGGTATATAAAATTTTAATTAAAGGTATAAATGAAAGCATTAATTTTAGCAGCAGGTTTGGGGGAAAGATTAAAATATAACAAACCTAAAATTTTAATAAAAGTTGGTAATAAAACTCTTTTAGAACGTCAT
This sequence comes from uncultured Alphaproteobacteria bacterium, assembly GCA_964405695.1. GTDB lineage: Bacteria > Pseudomonadota > Alphaproteobacteria > CAYOOR01. The sequence goes on along the minus strand of CAYOOR010000052.1, from coordinate 10,433 downwards.
TATGAGAATTTATTAAAATATGGGGTGAAAAAAATAGGAATTGTTATTGGATACAAAAATACAGAACTAAAAAAATTTATAAAAAAAATAGATAAACATAAAATTATTAAAATATTTGTAAATAAACGATATAAATTAGGAAGTATTGTTTCTCTTGTAAAAGCACATTCTTTCTTTAAAGAAAAAAATGAAATTATCTTAATGGATGGGGATGTTCTTTATGATAAAAAAATTCTTAAAAAACTAATTTTTTCAAGAAAAAAAAATTGTCTTTTAATTGATAAGAATTATGAAATAGGCGAAGAACCAGTAAAAGTATGTATAAAAAATAAAAAAATATGTGATTTTGGAAAAAAAACTACAAAAAAATTTGATTATTGTGGAGAATCTATTGGTTTTTTTAAATTCTCATATCTAGACTCTTTAAAATTTATTTCAGAAGCAAAAAAAATAATGAAAAAAGATAAAAATGAAATGTATGAAGAAACAATAAGAAAAATTATTACAAATAAAATGTTTAAAATAGAATTTGAAAACATTTTAAAATTACTATGGACTGAAATAGATTTTAAAAAAGATTTAATTTTTGCAAAAAAAATTATTAATAAAATAAATGAATAATTTTTTAAAAAAATTTAATTTTGAAATTCCTTGGGATCAAAAAATTGCTTTTATAATTTCAAAACCATTTATATTTTTTAAGATTCACCCCAATATAGTAACTATATTTGGAGTTTTAATTGGAGTTTTATCAGGATTTCTTTTCTCAACCAATATTGAAATAAATGCAAAAATTGCTTCTATTCTTTTTTTTATCGCAGCAACTTTTGATCATGTAGATGGATTAGTTGCTAGAAAATTAAATAAAACTAGTACCATTGGTCATTATCTAGATCATATTGGTGTTTGCGTAACTTATATATCAATGTTTATAGGTTTAGGAATATTAATAGAAAAAAATTCATTTAACGGATTAAAATATGGAATAACGTCTGCTATTTGTATTTTTTTAATAATGACAATTAGATTTTATCTTGAAAGAAAAAAAGGAGGTATTGCTATAAAGCAAAATAATTTTTTAGGATTTGAACAAGAAGATATTTTATATTTAATAATACCAATAACTTTTCTAAACAAAATTAATGATTTTTTATATTTTGCGTTTATTGGAACACCTGTATTCTTAATTATTACTATAATTATTTTTTTTTATAAAATGAAAAAATTATAATTTTTGTTTAATCTTCTTAAAATCAATTTTTTGATTATAACCTATTAGCAATCCAATACTTATCCAAATAACCTCTCTTAGTCTTCTTATAACAGCGACAGCTAGACCCAATTGAGTAGAATCCTTTAGAACATTAACAACCAAAACAAATACACCTTCTTGCATACCAAGATTAGATGGAATAAAAAATAACATAGCTCTTACTAATTGAACCAAAGTTTCTATTGCAACTGCTTCCATAAAAGTAATTTTTTCATTTAATAAAATAAATATCACATATAGTTCAAATGCTCCTACAAGCCAATTGCACAAATTTAAAAAAAAAATTTTAAAAAAATCTTTTTTTGTTTTTTTATAAAAATCAGAAATTTTATCCTCAGTTTCTTTTAAATGGGTAAAAAAAATATTTATTTTCTTTGATAGTTTATTTTTAAAAATTTTATGGATTCTTGAAGTTAATTTATATCTTTGAACAAGAAAAAATAAAGATATTAAAATAGTAAAAAAGGCAAAGCCAATTAAAGATGATTTTTCAAAATTATCGCCAAATTTTTCAGTATAAAAAATACTAAATATTCCAATTGAACAAAATGTAATTAAAGCAAAAAGAATAATAGTTTTTGCTAATATTAAAGATCCAATTGAAAATTTATATTTTACATTAAAATTATTTTTTAATAAAAAAGCTTTAACAGGTTCTCCGCCTACTTGAAAAAATAAGTAATTAAACGCTTCTCCTATAATTCTGATTTTAAAAACATTATATATTTTTAATTTTTTTCCGCTTAAATTTTGTATACATAATTGCCAAGAATAACTATCTAAAATAAAACCAAAAAAATATATAATTAAAATTACAAAAAAACTAAATCTAAGCTTATTTAATTCGTTTAAAAATAAGTTAAAATCTACTTTGTTGAAAATAAAAATCAGGAGGCCTATGCCAAAAATTAAATATAAAAATTTGAATTTAGACAACTTATAGTTTTTCCTTTTTTTATTTATTATTAATCATATCTATAGATGATAGAACATCTATATAAATAAATAATATAATGAATACAAAAAATAAAATTCTTTTTACTCCTGGCCCATTAAATACATCAATAAAAACTAAAAAAAAAATGCTTGTAGATTTAGGTTCAAGAGATATAGATTTTTTAAAAATTAATAAGAAATTATTTAAAGAATTATTAAAAATTAGTAACGCAAATAATTATGCATGTGTTCCAATTCAAGGAAGTGGTACTTTTGGATTAGAATCAACTTTTTCAACTCTTTTAAATGATAAGTCAAATACATTAGTTCTAACAAATGGAGTCTATGGAGATAGAATTATTAAAATACTTAAAAAAATTAAAAAAAGAAAAAAAATATTAAAATTTAAACCAAATGAATTAATTTCAACCAACGCCTTAGAAAAAATTATTAAGAGAAATAAAAATATTTCACATGTTGCACTTGTTCACTGCGAAACAAGCACAGGCATGCTAAATCCTTTAAATGAAATAGCATTAATATGTAAAAAATATAAAAAAAAATTAATTGTTGATGCTATGAGTTCATTTGGCGGAATTTATATTGATATAAAGAAAAATAATATAGATGCTTTAATTAGTTCATCAAACAAATGTTTAGAAGGTGTTCCAGGATTTTCATTTTCAATTATTAAAAAAGAAACATTAAACAAATGTTCAAATAATGCAAATACACTTGCATTAGATCTTTATGATCAGTGGATGGGATTTGAAAAAAATGACCAATGGCGATTTACTCCTCCGACACATTCAATAATAGCGCTTTCAGAGGCTATAAATGAGTTAAAAAAAGAAGGAGGAATAAAAAAAAGAAATAAAAGATATGAGAAAAATTATAATACTCTTATTAATGGTATGAAACAAATTGGTTTTAAATTCTATTTAGATAAAGAATTACATTCGCCAATCATAGTGTGTTTCAAAATGCCAAGTAAAATAAATTTTAAGATATTTTATAAAAATCTTAGCAAATTAGGCTTTGTTATATACCCAGGGTCAGTTTTAAAAGAAAATACATTTAGAATTGGTTGTATAGGAAATATTAATACAAAAGAAATGAAACTACTTTTAAAAGGAATTGATAAAACATTAATTAAAATGAAAATAAAAAAACTTTAAATTATTTCTTAAAATTTCTTTTTAAGTTATATATAACAAAAACAACGGAACCAATAGTCGATAGTAAAAAGAAAAAATTAATAAAACCTAACCAAGTTATAGGCCCTATTAAGTATATACAGTCTTCCAAATCTCCATCATCTGATTTAGGCCACTTTGTAGGCTTATTATGAAATAATCCTAAAATAGTATTAATTAATGATGCGATGATTGCGGAAAATAATAAATAATTTTGTAAATCTAAATGTATTAAGTTGAAAAGGTTTATTTCAAACGCACCTGGACTTGAATTAGAAATTCCAGCAGAAATACCAACAAACATTAATATATAACATGCAGTATCAGCAAAATAATCATAATACCATCCAAAAACAGATTCAACATTCTTTGCTCTAGCTAATTTACCATCTAAATTATCAAGAAACTTAGAAAAGATAAATAATATTGAACCTATAACAGAAAAAAAATATATACCAAAACTAAAAAAAACTGCTGCAAAAGCAGCTAATAATAGGCTAAATGTTGTTACTTGATTAGGTGTAATGCTAGTGTTTGTTAAATATCTAACAACTTTTGAAGCAATCTTTTCATCAATTTTCTTTCTTAATTTAAACATAAAAAAATTCAAAAAAAAAAATATTCAATCCTTGCAAATTGATTATAATGATTTATATCTTTTTTTATAAACATTTTTATTTAATTATGAACAATAAAATTACATCAAGAAAAGCTAAAAATGTTGCTACTGCAAATTATAATTCATTTACCAAAAAAAAATTTGCTGGAGATACAGCAACATCTAATATTTTTACATCAATAAAAAACGCTAAGGACACTGCTACTAAAAATTCCTAGAATTTTTTAGTATGGAATTCTTTTCTAAAAACGGTTCTTCAGTAAAATTAAAGGACGGAAATAGAATAGGATATAATATATTTGGAAAAAAAAAAAATTTTCCAATTTTTTACTTTCATGGTTGGCCTGGTTCAAGGTTTGAATTAATAAATATACCTTTAAAAAAAAAAAAATGTTTTGTTATTGCTATTGAAAGACCGGGTTATGGTATTTCTGATCCAATTAAAAATTTTAAAATTAAAGACTGGCCAAAAATAGTTTTAGAAATAGCAAATAAATTTAAAATAAAAAAATTTTCTATAATAGGTGTATCAGGAGGAGCTCCTTTTGCTTTAAGTTGTGCATATTTTATAAATTCTAAAAGATTAAAATCAGTTGCTATTGTTTGTGGTTTAGCCCCTAGTAATGTAAAAGGTATGAATAAAGGAAGAGTGGGAATGCTTATGAACTATGGAAATAAACCAATTGTATCTTGGATGTTACTAATATTTTTAAGATCGAAAATTTTAAACGGTAATATAGAAAAAAGTTTTTATAATTGGAAAAAAAAAATTCCTTTACCCAAAAAAGACAATAAATTATTCAATGTTGAAAGAGGTGTGAAATTAATAAAAAATTTTCGCGAAGCTATTAAATATGGTGTAACTGGAGTTCACAGAGACGCAAATTTATATGCTAATTATTGGGGCTTCGATGTAAAAAAAATAAATAAAAAAATATTTGTATGGCACGGTGATAAAGATTTAACTGTACCTATTTCTACATTAAATTTTTATAAAAAAAATTTAAAAAATAAAGAAATTCATACCAAAAAAAATGAGGGTCATTTTTCAATTTGTTATAATTTTATGAATGATATTATTCATCAGTTAAGTGAATAAATTTATTCATAAAGCAAAATTATAAAAAAGTTTACCTAGTGGTATTCCATACATTATAGCTAATGAAGCTGCTGAAAGATTTAGTTTCTATGGAATGAAATCAATTCTTGTTATTTACATGACTCAATATTTGTTCTTAACTACTGGTGAAAATAACATGTCTGAAGAAACTGCTAAAGGCTATTTTCATTTATTCACTTCTGCTGTATATTTTTTTCCTGTCTTAGGAGCGTTATTTTCAGATATTTTTTTTGGTAAATATAAAACAATAATATTTTTATCTATAATTTATGTTTTAGGACATTTTGTTTTATCAATAGATGCTTCTCAAATTGGTTTATTGTTGGGGCTCAGTCTTATTGCAATTGGTTCTGGAGGAATTAAACCTTGTGTTTCGGCACATTTAGGAGATCAATTTAATGTTTTAAATAAATCTTTTATCAGTAAAGCATATAGTTTGTTTTATATTGCTATAAATTTAGGAGCCTTTACTTCTACGTTATTAATTCCTTATATTTTATTTAAATACTCAGCAAATTTGGCTTTTTTAATTCCCGGTATATTTATGTTACTTGCAACAATATTTTTTTGGCTAGGTAGATATAAATTTGTACATATAAAACCTGAAGGAACAAAAGTTTTAAGTGAATTATGTAAAAAGAAAAATATAAAGATCATTTTAAAACTTTTTTATATTTTTTTATTTGTTTCTTTCTTCTGGTGTTTGTTTGATCAAACAGGTTCCTCATGGATTTTACAGGCAGAACAAATGGATCGAAAAATATTTGGTATTGAATTATTAAGTGCGCAAATATTATCGTTTAATCCAATAATGATATTAATTTTTACTCCATTATTTTTTAAATATTTATATCCAAAATTAAGACAATATATAAATCTTACTCCAGCAAATAAAATTTTAATTGGTTTCGCATTAACTTTTTTATCATTTGTAATAATAACTATTGCTCAATATTTAATAAATTTAGGTTTCAAAGTTAATATAATTTGGCAAATAATTGCATATGCAATTCTAACAAGTGGAGAAATATTTGTTTCTATAACATGTTTAGAAATATCTTATACATATGCTCCTAGAAAATTAAAGGCTGTTATTGTATCTTTCTTTTTATTAAGTATTTCATTAGGAAATCTCTACACAAGTATTATTAATTTTTATAATGAGAAAAAGGATGGATCACTTTACTTAACTGATTTGAATTATTTTATATTCTTTTCTGTACTTATGTTTGTAGTTACCATTGTTTTTATACCTTTTGCGAAAAAATATAAAAAGAATGATGAAATATTACAAACTTAATTATTTAAATAAATTGAGGTTTAGATTCTTTGATTTTAATTTTTTTTTCAAATCTTTTTCAAAAGTTTTTTCAAAGTCGTATATTTCTGAAGGGAATTGAATATCGACAACGTTATTTTTACTAACAACTTTGCCTTTATTAAATATGCTATATCTATAGGTTTTAGCATCAAATTCTATACATATAGGTTTTTTTACAATTATTCTTGTGAGTTTACAATCCTTCCCAAATGCTGCTGAAAGAATATGATCGTTAGTAGTTTTACCTGTTACTGAGTAAGTTGTTGCATCAGTTATTCCTTTAGCTATACCTAAATACTTCACTGCAGTTTCAGAACCAAAAGGAGCAAAAGAACTACAGCCGATTAAAGAAAAGATTGATGAGATAATTATAATTTGTTTTTTTATATTCATTTTATTTTAATCTAAAATAACATTAACAATATTATTACTACTTGACAAATTAAATACTTGCATTGTAGATAATATTTCATATATACTATATATTGTATTATTGATTATTATTACAAGTAAATATGTTAAAAAAAAACAAGCAATTATGTCCCATATGTAACGAATCTCTTCAAAAAAAGAATATTAAGAGTTTGGACCTTAATACCACTACTGTTACAGATTCTCGAGTTACAAAAAACGGTACTATGATACGTAGAAGAAGACGTTGTTCATGTGGAAGTGGTTATAGATTTACAACTTATGAAAAAATTCACAGACCAGAATTAAGCGTTATTAAAAGAAATGGGCAAATAATACCATTTAATAAAGATAGACTTTATCAATCAATAAAAATTGCACTTAATGGATGTACTGATCAAGAAAAAAAAGTAGAACAAGTTTCAAATGAAGTTAATGAAAAAATACAAGATATAGGTAAAGAAAGCGTACCTACAAAAAGAATTGGTGAGTTTATTCTTAAAGCACTAAAAGATACCGATAAAATGGGCTATGTAAGATTTTACGGTGTTTTTAAAAAAGTAACTGACCCTAAAGAATATAAAAAAATTGTTGATACTCTACACTAAATATTATCTTTTAAAAATTTACTAAAATTTTGAAATTCATCCATTCTAGGTGATGAAGATCTCCAACATAAAGCAATTTCTCTAAAATTCTTTTTATTTTCAAAATTAACAATTTTTATTCGACTGTTTTTTACCAAATCAGAATTAATTACTATTTCAGGAAGCAAAGTTATACCTGCATCATTTGATACCATTTGAACTAATGTTAATAAACTTGTAGCTTTAAAAGTATCAATTGTTTGAATAGTTTCTTTACTGCAAACATTAAGAACATGATCACGTAAACAATGCCCCTCATCAAGTAAAAGCATATTTGAATTACTAAGATCTTCACGATTCAATGTTTTTTTTTTAGATATTTCTAGAGAATTATTTTCTGGCATAGCAACATAGAAAAAATCTTTTTTAATTGATTCAATATGAATATTTTCTGTTTTATATGGTTTAGCAATTAAAATTAAATCTAAATTTCCTGTAATTAACATTTGATAAATATTTGCTGTTTGATCCTCAACAATTTTTAAATTTAAACCATTATAATTCTTTCTTAATTTAGGCATGACTTTAGGAAGTGTATATGGTGCGATTGTTGGAATTACACCTAATTTAATTTCACCATAAATTTCATTTTGTGAAGCTTTAGCAATATCTGTAATATCAGTAATTTCTAAATTTATTAGTTCCGCTTTTTTAGAAATTTCTTTTCCTAATGGGGTTAATAAAACTGTTCTTTTTGTTCTCTCAATTAATTTAACATTTAATAATTTTTCTAATTCAAGAATACCAGCACTTAAAGTTGATTGACTTACAAAACAATCCCGTGCAGCTTTACCGAAATGTAAATGTTTGGAAACTGATACCAAATACTTTAACTGTTTAAAAGTAGGGTTAAACATAAATTTAATTAATCGATTATTCCGATAATTTATATCATACTTAATTATTTTATCAATATACAAAAATATTAAATAACTATGCATGTGATGAAGTCTAATGTAATTTAATCTATATGAATAATTGGAATATTTTAAATAAAGAAATAATTAATTGTAAAAATTGTAAAAGATTAGTAACTTTTAGAGAAAAAATAGCGCTAAAAAAAACAAAAAGATTTAATCATTGGAACTATTGGGGAAAGCCGGTCGTTGGATACGGAAATAAAAAAGCAAAATTAATTATTTTAGGGCTGGCGCCTGCTGCGCACGGAGGAAATAGAACTGGAAGAGTATTTACAGGAGATAAATCAGCTGAATTCCTAATTGATTGTTTATATAAAGTTAAATTAGTAAATCAAAATACATCAAATGAAAGAAATGATGGTTTAACAATGTACAATTCATATATGACACCTGTGCTTAAATGTGTACCTCCAGAAGATAAACCTACAACAAAAGAATTGGAAAATTGTTTCTTTTTTTTTGAAAGAGAAATCAAACTGTTAAAAAATAGTAAATTTTTTTTAGCTCTTGGAAAAATAGCTTTCGATAGTTGTATAAAATTTTTTAAACAAAAAAAATTAATTAATAAAAAAATAAAAATGATATTTGCTCATGGAAAAAATTATAAAATAAATGATAATTTTACATTAATTGCATCATACCATCCAAGTCCAAGAAATGTTAATACTGGGATACTAAACAAAAATAAAATGATTAGTTTATTAAAAAAAATTAAAAAAAAATTATGATTGAAATCTTTAAATTAATTAAATACTTAAGTATAATTTTAATACTATTTTTTTGTTTTTTTTATATTTTAAGTAAATTTTTTTGAAAAAAAAAGAAAATAACTATGAAGTTGCTATATTTGGTGCTGGCTGTTTTTGGCATGTTGAAGAATATTTCTCAAATGTTAAAGGAGTAAAATCAACTAGTGTTGGTTATGCGTGTGGAAAAACAAATAATCCAACATATGAAAAGGTTTGTACTGGTAAAACCGACCATGTTGAAGTTGTTCAAATTGAATTTGATAAAAAAATTCTTTCCTATGAAAAACTATTATATCATTTTTGGCGTATTCATGATCCTACTTCACTAGATAAACTAGGTCCTGATATAGGAACGCAATATAAATCTGTTTTATGTGTAATTAATAAAAATCAGGAAGATATTGCTAAAAAAAGTCAAAATAAGATTCAAAAAAAATTTAGAAATAAAATTGTAACTTTAATTTGTAAATGTAAAAAATTTTATAAAGGAGAAAGTTACCATCAAAAATATTTAAAAAAAAAATCCTGGATATCTGAAAACTTGTAAAATTACATAATTAATCTAAAAAAACAAATTTAATAAAAAAAAAGCTAATAATTAAGTTATTTAAGCCTTTTTGGCACGAATTGTGCTGTAATCATAGTATTATGAAAAAAATTGAGGCAATAATTAAACCTTTTAAACTTGATGATGTCAAAGAAGCATTAAGTAAAATTGGGGTTAGTGGTATGACTGTTTTAGATAGTAAAGGGTTTGGAAGACAAAAGGGTCACACTGAACTTTACAGAGGGGCAGAATATATAGTAGATTTTATTCCTAAAATTAAAATTGAAATTGTTATTGATGATAAATTACTAAAAAAGACTTTAGATACGATTCAAAAAACCGCAAATACAGGAAAAATAGGTGATGGAAAAATATTCGTAACAAACATAGAAGAGGCAATAAGAATTAGAACTGGAGAGAAAGGTAGTAATGCAATTTAAAATTATTTATTTTTATTTAATTAAAATTCAGGATATTTTTTTTGGAGGTAATTGTCATGGATTTAAAATGTAAAACACCAGCTGAAGTGTTAAAAGCAGCAAATGATCATAAAGTAAAAATGGTCGATGTTAAATTCGTGGATATGCCAGGTATGTGGCAACATTTCACTGTCCCACTACATGAGCTTCAGTTAGATTCATTTACTGATGGCTACGGATTTGATGGATCATCTATAAGGGGGTATCAGGATATT
>CAYOOR010000051.1:0-10763 GCA_964405695.1 uncultured Alphaproteobacteria bacterium | reverse complement strand
AGCTATGGAAATAATAAATGAAAAAAAGGAATTTTTTAAATATATTGGACAAGCTCTCAAAATAACAAAAAAATCTCCACTGTTAATCGACTCATATTTAAAATCAGCTATTGAAATAGATGTTGATGCAATTTCAGATGGGAATGAAGTGTTTGTTGCCGGAGTAATGGAACATATAGAAGAAGCAGGTATACATTCTGGAGATTCTGCTTGTGTTATTCCTCCATATACTTTAAGTGAAGAAATAATAAAAAAAATAGAAGAACAAACAAAAAAATTAGCCCTTGCCTTAAAAGTTAAAGGATTAATAAATATACAATTTGCTGTTCAGGATAATAATATTTATATTATTGAAGCAAACCCTCGTGCAAGCAGAACAGTTCCTTTTGTTGCTAAAGCAACTGGAATTCCAATAGCAAAAATTGCTGCTCTAATAATGATTGGAAAAAAAATTAAAAATTTTAAATTAAAAAAAAATAAATTTAATCATATCGCAGTAAAAGAATCTGTTTTCCCTTTCTCTAAATTTGATGGATCAGATATTATTTTAGGCCCAGAAATGAAATCAACAGGTGAGGCAATGGGAATTGATTTTACTTTTGGAAAAGCATTTGCAAAATCCCAACTTTCTGCAAATGTTGATTTGCCATTGGAAGGTAATTTATTTGTTTCAGTTAAAAATACAGATAAAAAATTTATTATCGAACATATAAAAAACCTAAAAAAAATAGGCTTTAAAATTTTAGCTACTAAAGGAACAGCAATTTTTCTAAAAAAAAAAAATATTGATTGTGTTTCAATAAAAAAAGTAAAAGAAGGCAAGCCAAATATTGTAAATTTAATTAATGAAAAAAAAATTAATTTAATTTTTAATACAACTGAAGGGACACAGGCGATAAAAGATAGTTTTACTTTAAGAAGAGCAGCAATTAATAATAAAATTCCATACTATACAACAATGGCAGGAGCAAAAGCAGCTGTTGAAGCAATAAAGGCTCTATCAAAAAAAAATCTGGAAATTTCATCATTACAAAAATATTTTCTAAAAACAAAAATTAATAGGATTATAAAAAGTGTCTAAAAAAAATTGTTGGATAATATCAGATGGTTTATTAGGTCATGAAAAACAATCAATTTCTCTAGCAGAAAAATTAAATATAAAATATAAAATTATCAAAATTGAAAAATTAAATTTTTTTCAAAGAAATTTATCATTTGTACCTAATTTTAAGAAGAGATATTTAAAAGAATCAAGCCCTAAATTTTTAATTTCATGTGGAAAACATACTGCATATTATTCAAAATTAATAAAAAAAAAATTTGAAAAAAAAATTTTTTCAATTTTTATTCAAAAACCACCAATTAAATTTAACAATTTTGATTTAATTATTGCACCAAAACATGATAATTGTTCTGGAACAAATGTTATAAGAACAAATGGAGCATTAACAAAAATAAATTTAAAATATATAAAGCATATAAATAAAAAAAAAAAACCTAGTATTCTTAAAAAGAAATTTATAACAGTATTATTTGGTGGAAATAGTAGACATCACAAAATCACAAAAAAAATATTGGATAAAATTATTAAAAAATTAAATATCATAGAAAAAAAAACCAAGTTTAACATATTTCTAATTTTTTCAAGAAGAACCAACAAAAATGATTATTTATATTTAAAAAAAAAAATTCTAAGTACAAAATTTTTTTTTATATTGCCAAGTTCAAAAAAACTTTCTTATATAAATGCTATTTCTTTTGCTGAAGCAATTATAGTTACAAGTGATTCTGTTTCCATGGTATCTGAAGCATGTAGCACGGATAAACCAACATATATAATTGATATACCTTCAAAATCAAAAAAATTTAGTTTATTTATTAAAAATTTGATTGATTTAAAATTGGCTTGTTACTTAAAAAAATCAATATCTTTAAAAAAGAAAACAAAAACATTAAATGATATTGACGAAGTTATAAAAAAAATAAAATATGAAAAAATATAAAAGTGACGTAATTATTATTGGATCGGGTGCAGCGGGGTACACTGCTGCTATATATACAGCAAGAGCAAATATGAAACCAATTTTAGTAAATGGACAACAGCCAGGAGGACAAATGACAATTACTACTGATGTTGAAAATTATCCTGGTTTCAAAGATGTTATTCAAGGGCCATGGCTTATGGAACAAATGAAAGGACAAGCTGAAAGTGTTGGAACTAAAATTATAAACGATACAATTTTAGAGTGTAATTTTAAATCTGAGCCATTTGAATTAATTGGTGATAGCAAATCTGTTTATCATGGTAAATCAATAATAATTGCAACTGGAGCAACTGCAAGATGGCTTGGCCTTGAAAGCGAAGAAAAATTTAAAGGTTACGGAGTATCAGCTTGTGAAAACAGTGATGGTTTCTTTTTTAAAAATAAAATTGTTGCTGTAGCAGGTGGAGGAAACACTGCTGTTGAAGAAGCACTATATCTAACTTTACATGCTAAAAAAGTTTATTTAATTCATAGAAGAAATGAATTAAGGGCAGAAAAAATATTACAAGAAAGATTATTTAAAAATAAAAAAATTGAAATTATATGGGATAGTAATATTAAAAAAATTCAAGGTGATAGTAATCCAAAAAAAGTAAAAAGTATATTAATTGAAAATACAAAAACAAATAAAGAAAAAATAATTAATTTAAATGGAGTATTTATCGCAATAGGACATGATCCAGCAACTAAAATATTTAAAAATAAGATAAATCTTGATAACGATGGCTATATTGTTACAGAAAATGGAAATACCAATACAAACATACCGGGTATTTTTGCTGCAGGTGATGTAACAGATAAAATATATAGACAAGCGGTTACTGCTGCTGGTATGGGTTGTATGGCAGCTTTAGATGCAGAAAAATATTTAGCAAATTAGGATTTTAATTTTTTGCAGGCAGAAATAATTTTTTTACAACCTTCAACTATATCTTCATTAGAAGTTGCAAAAGAAATTCTAAAAAAATTTGAAAAACCAAAAGCTTCTCCAGGGACAACAGCTACTCCCTCATCTAAAAAATAATCTGAAAGATCAAGATCATTATTGATTATATCTCCATCTTCTTTTTTTTTTCCAATTATTTTATCACAACATACATAAACATAAAAAGATCCTTCTGGTCTAAAAACTTTTAATTCTGAAAATTCTTTAAAATTAGAAATAATTAAATCTCTCCTCTCTTGAAATATTTTTTTATTTCTATCAATAAATTCTTCACTATTATCAAGCGCCTCAATTGCCGCTGCTTGAGAAATAGAAGATGTATGTGTAGTGCTTTGTGACTGAATTTTTGTTATTTCTTTAATTAATTCTTTTGGCCCAGCCCCATAACCCAATCTCCAACCAGTCATAGCATATGCTTTAGATACTCCATTAACAATAAAAGTTCTCGATTTAAGTTTTTTTTCAACTTGTAATATATTTTTAAATTTCAGATTATCAAAAATAATATGTTCATATAAATCATCACATAAAATCCAGACATGTGGATGCTTTAATAAAATCTTTGCTAAATTTTGTAATTCTAATTCGCTATAAAATGCTCCTGTAGGATTTGATGGTGAATTTAAAATTAACCATTTAGTTTTATTTGTAATTTTATTTTCTAAATCTTGGGGATTTATTTTAAAATTATTTTCTAAAGAACAATCTAAAACAACAGGATTCCCATCAATTAAAAGGGCTATATCGGGATAAGATACCCAAAAAGGCGAAGGTATGATAATTTCATCATCTTTTTCAATTGTTGCTAATAAAGCATTAAAAATAACTTGTTTCCCTCCACAACCAACAGTTATTTCATCAGATTCAAAAATTAAATCATTTTCTCTTTTAAATTTTCTCAATATTGCTTCGTTTAATTCTTTTGTACCATTCACAGGTGTATATTTAGTTAAACCATTTTTAATAGCCTCTATTGCTTTATTTTTTATATTATCTGGTGTATCAAAATCAGGTTCTCCGGCAGAGAAATCTATTATTTTCTTTCCTTCTTGTTTTAATTTCTTAGCTTTTGAAGTTATAGCTATAGTAGGCGATGGTTGTATTCTCGATACTCTTTTAGAAAAGAAACTCATAACAATTAATAAGTAATCTATAATAAATTTTCAAAAAAAAAGATAGTATTAATTTTAAAAAAAATATCTTATTAATAATAAAATTTAAAATGACAAATTTAGAATATAAATCAAATAAAAAATTTTTTATAAAAAGTAAATTTAATCCATCTGGTGACCAACCTTATGCGATTAAAAAAATATACGAAAACTTAAATAAAAATATTAAGAATCAAACATTACTTGGTGTTACCGGTTCAGGAAAAACAATTACTATGGCCCATGTCATTGAAAAAACACAAAAACCCACTTTAATATTAGCTCCTAATAAAACTTTAGCTGCACAATTATATTCAGAAATGAAATCATTGTTTCCCGAGAATGCAGTTGAATATTTTGTTTCTTATTACGATTATTATCAACCTGAAGCTTATGTTCCTAGAACAGATACATACATCGAAAAAGAATCATCTATTAATGAACAAATTGATAGAATGCGTCATTCAGCAACTAGAGCACTATTTGAAAGAAAAGATGTAATTATAGTTGCTAGCGTATCATGTATATATGGTATAGGTTCCCCAGAAACTTATTCATCAATGACTTTTTCTATTAAAAAAGGTGAAATTGTTAAAAGAGATTATTTAATAACTAAACTTGTTGAGCTGCAATATATTAGAAATGATATAAATTTTATAAGGGGAACTTTTAGAGTAAGAGGAGATATTATTGATATTTTTCCTTCTCATTATGATGATTGTTGTTGGAGAATATCTTTCTTTGCTGATAAAATTGAAAATATTACATCTTTAGATCCTCTAACTGGACATAAAAATATTAATTTAGAATATATAAAAATATTTCCAAATAGTCATTATGTAACGCCTAAACCGACACTAATTAAAGCAATTAATAATATAAAAATTGAATTAGAAAAAAGATTAAATTTTTTTAAAAAAGAAAATAAATTTTTGGAAGCAGAAAGAATAGAACAAAGAACAAATTTTGATATTGAAACAATACAAGCAACAGGAACCTGTTCTGGAATAGAAAATTATTCAAGATATTTAACAGGTAGAAAAAAAGGTGAGCCACCGCCAACTTTGTTTGAATATTTTCCAAATGATTCTTTAATATTTGTAGATGAAAGCCATGTTTCAGTTCCGCAATTACATGGGATGTATAAAGGTGATTTTTCAAGAAAATCAAATTTATCAGAATATGGATTTAGATTGCCGTCTTGTTTAGATAATAGACCTTTAAAATTTGAAGAATGGGATGAAATGAGACCTAGAACAATTTTTGTATCTGCAACTCCTGGAGAATGGGAAATAAAAGAATCTAAAAATTTAATAATTGAACAAGTTGTAAGACCAACTGGGCTAACTGATCCTATATGTGAAATAAAGCCTGCTTCTTCACAAGTTGATAATTTAATGAATGAATGTAGGAAATGTATTCAAAAATCACAAAGAATCTTAGTTACAACTTTAACAAAAAAAATGGCTGAAGATTTAACTGAATATTTTGAAGAATCAAATTTAAAAGTTAGATATCTACATTCTGATATTAATACTTTAGAAAGAATTGAAATTTTAAGAGATTTAAGAATAGGAAAATTTGATATTTTAATAGGAATTAATTTATTAAGAGAAGGTTTAGATATTCCTGAATGCGGTTTAGTTGCAATTTTAGATGCAGATAAAGAAGGTTTTTTACGTTCAAAAACGTCTTTAATTCAAACTATTGGTAGAGCAGCAAGAAATATTAATGGAAAAGTAATCCTTTATGCAGATAAAAAAACTAAAAGTATTATTGAAGCAATAGATGAAACTGATAGAAGAAGAAATAAACAAATATTTTATAATAAAAAAAATGGGATAACACCTCAAAGTATAAAAAAAGATATAAATAATATTTTAGAATCTGTTTATGAAAAAGATTCATATACTGTTAAAGTAGATAAACAAGGATTTGAAACTAAGAAAATAGATGTAAAATCATATATTTCTAGTTTAGAAAAAGAAATGCTAGAACACGCTTCAAACCTAGAATTTGAGGAAGCTGCAAAAATTAGAGATAAGATTAAAAAAATGAAACTTAGAGATTTAGAATTAATCACTACTAAAAAAATTGCAAAATGACTTATTTAAGTTTATTAACTGGTCTATTTTTACTCTTAATCGGTGCACATTATTTAATTGAAAATATTGTTGCTTTAGCTAAAAAATTAAATATTTCTCAATTCATAATAGCTACCTTTTTAATTGCGATAGGAACATCTTTACCCGAATTTAGTGCTACTATAAAATCTGTAATTTCAAATCATCCCGGAATTGCTGTGGGTAATTTAATAGGAAGTAATATTGCTAATATATTTTTAGTAATTGGTTTGTCTGCAATAATTTACCCTATAAAAGCTTTTCCAAAAACATCAGGAAATATTTTAGAACTAGAAACAATTGCAGGCATATTTATTTTCCTATTTCCTGCAACAATATTCTTTTTTGGATTAAAAGATATTAATTCTATTTTAGTATCTATACTAGCCATTCTTCTCTTCTTTTATTTTTTTAAACAAAGACTGCATTTAGAAAAAATAAATAAAATAAAAAAAATAAATATCAGAGAAAAAACTTTTATTTTAATTTTAAAAAATATCTTTTTTCTAACAATACTAATTTATGGATGTCACCTTCTTATAAATAAAACAGTTGAATTAGCACAAATTTATAATATTTCGGAAAGAATTATAGGTTTATCTTTAGTTGCAATTGGAACCTCTTTACCAGAATTGATAATTTGTATAGTTGCTGCTATTAAACAAAAACAAGGAATTGCCCTAGGAACTGTACTAGGTTCTAATATGTATAATATTCTTGTAATGCTCAGCCTTGTTGAAATTTATGAAAATACGGGTGAAGGTAATGGAGCTATTTTAGAAAATGTTAAATCTAGTGATATACTTTTTTTAGCTATTTCAACATTATTACTATTTATTTTTTATAAACAACCAACCACTAAACCTAAAGTTATTGATAGACAAGAAGGGTCTATACTTTTTATATTTTATATAGCTTACATTTATTGGATTTATACAACATGAAAAATACAGCATTAATAACAGGAGGATCTCAAAGAATAGGCGCGGTTATTTCTGAACGTATTGCTCAAGAAGGATGGAACGTCATAATTCATTATAACAAATCAAAAAACAAAGCTTTTAATTTAAATAAAAAACTTAATTCATTGAAAATAAATTCATGTTGTATAAAAGCAGATTTATCAAAAGAATTAGAATTAAAAAAACTATTTATAAATGCAAAAAAAGAAATGGGCAATATTACTTGTTTAATAAACAACGCCTCTACTTTTGAATTAGATAATATAGAAAATATTAAAAAAAAAAATTGGGATTATCATTTAAATACAAATGTTTGGGCTTCTATTTTCCTAATACAACAATTTATAAAAAATTTACCAAAAAAAAGTACTGGTAATATAATTAATATTCTTGATCAAAGAGTAATAAACCTAACTCCTTTTTTTACAACTTACACATTAACAAAATCAATGCTATGGACTTTAACTCAAACTTTGGCTTTGTATTTAGCACCTCAAATAAGAGTTAATGCTATTGGTCCAGGCCCTACCCTTAAAAGTAAAAGACAAACTAATAAACAATTTAAAAGACAATATAAATCTGTTCCTTTAAAAAAATCAGTAAATCCCTACGAAATAGCTGATACAGTTTTATATATATTGAAATCAAAATCTTTAACTGGCCAATTAATTAATATTGATTCTGGTCAACATTTAGGATGGGCTCAGGGTAATAATAAGCAAATTATAGATGAATAATGTAATCTAAATATATAATTTATCTAAAAAATTTTAATTTTACACATATAAATAGTTTTACACATCATTTTTGTAAAAGTAAAAAAAAATAAGAATTTAGATATATAAAAAAATAAAATTATCTTGACTTTGTAATTATGTAGTATAATCAATTATTTATTAATAAATGCCTATTTTTTAATCATATCATTAAAATGCAAGGAAATAAGCCAAAAATAATATTAATGTTTAATTTTTACACAAGTTTATCCACAGATATGGTGGATATTAATTACAATAATATTAAATAAATATAAAAATTAAGTGAAATGAACGGTTTAGAAATAATAAAAAGTAAATTAACAAATATAACTGATAGCCCTGGAGTTTATCAGTATTTAAATTCTAAGAATGAAATTTTATATATTGGTAAAGCTAAGAATTTAAAAAAAAGAATATCTAGCTATACAAATATTTCCTCTTTATCTAATAGAATACAAAGAATGGTTTACCAAATTAACAATATTGAGACGATCACAACTAAAACTGAAGCAGAAGCTTTTTTACTTGAAAGTAATTTAATAAAAAAGAATAAACCAAGATTTAATATAGTTTTAAGAGATGACAAATCACTGCCTTATATTCTAATTAGTTCCAAAAATAAATGGCCCCAAATATCAAAACATAGAGGGAAACAAAAAAAGATAGGTAGTTATTTTGGTCCCTATTCTTCAGCTGGGGCTGTAGATAAAACTATTAATTCATTACAAAAAGCTTTTTTAATTAGATCTTGTTCAGACTCTTTTTTTAAAGCAAGAACAAGAGCCTGTCTTTTATATGAAATTAAAAAATGTTCCGCTCCATGCGTAAAAAAAATAAATAAAAAAGATTATTCAGAATTATCAAATCAAACAATTGAATTTCTAAAAGGTAAAAATAAAAAAATTCAATCTAATTTAAATAACACAATGCAAAAATATAGTTTAAAAAAACTTTATGAAAAAGCTGCACCCTTAAGAGATAGAATTAAAGCGTTAAATAAAATACAAGAAAAACAATCGGTAAATATTGCTTCTATCGGTGATGCTGATGTTATATCTATAAAAAAGAAAGAGGCAAGAGCCTGTATACAAGTTTTTTATTTTAGAGGAGGAAATAATTTGGGCGGGAGATACTATTTTCCAAAGCATGAAGAAAATGAAAATGAAGAAAATATTCTTCAATCTTTTTTAGGTCAATATTATTCAGATAAAATTGTTACAAAATTAATACTTATAAACAAAAAAATAAGAGAAAAAAAACTTTTAACTAATGCTTTAAATAAAAAATCTGGTTATCAAATAAAGATTGAAGTCCCTATTAAAGGTAAAAAAAAAATTATAGTTTGTGATGCAGAAAAAAATGCAGAAAAAGAATTGGATAAAAAAATTAATGAAGAATAAAATAATGTTTTATATTTAAAAAAAATAAAAAAGATTTTTAAATTTAAAAACCTACCAAAAACTATAGAAATTTATGACATTAGTCATATTTCAGGAGAGTTTGCTGTAGGTGCTATGGTTTCTTTTAATAAAAATGGTTTTACCAAAAATAATTACAGAAAATTTAATATAAAAGGTAAATTTAAAAGAAAAGAAAATTTATCTAAAAGTGATGATTATTCATCTATTTATGAAGTGCTCAATAGAAGATTAAAAAAAGATTCAAAAACAATGCTATATCCAGATTTAATGATTATTGATGGAGGTAAGGGTCATTTTAATACTGCTTTAAATGTTTTAAGAAAATTAAATTTAGAAAAAAAAATTGAGCTTATGTCTATTGCAAAAGGTGAAAATAGGAATGAAGGAAATGAAACTTTTTATATAAAAAACAATAAAAAAATAAAATTTAATTTAAATGACAAAACTCTTTTCTTTCTACAAAGATTAAGAGATGAGGCGCATAGATTTGCAATTACGTCCCATAGAACGAGAAGATCAAAAATTAACAAATCTATATTAGATGAAATTGAAGGAATAGGGCCAAACAAAAAAAGAGATTTATTAAAATATTTTGGTTCTTCTGAACAAATTAAAACAGCACAACTTAGTGAAATTGAAAAAGTTAAAGGAATTAATAAAAATATAGCAAAAAAGATATATTATTTCTTTCAAGAGAATTAAATTATGAAAAATATACCAAATATACTTACTGTCTTAAGGTTGTTAGCTTGTCCATTTTTGATTTACTTATTTGAAATATCAAATCACTTATGGATTTTAATAATATTTGTTTTAGCATGCCTCACTGATTTTTTTGATGGTTATCTAGCAAGAAAAAGAGATTTTAAATCAAATTTTGGAAAAGTTTTAGACCCGTTTGCTGATAAAATCTTAATTATAACAATGCTTATTTCATTACTAGTTTTTAAAGATTATAGTGAATCGAATTTTATTAAAATACCATTTTATATAATAATAATAAGAGAAATTATAGTTTCCTGTTTAAGATTTAATATAAGAGATGAAAATAAAAATATAGATGTAACTATATTTTCAAAATACAAAACTTTTATACAAATGATACCTATTGGCCTCATTATGGTTATATATGTTTTAGAAGAGTATGCAAATATTATTGAACCGTTTATATCAGGTGATATTTTATTGTTTATTTTTTCTGTTACGATTTTTTTTATATATTTAGCAACTTTTATTACTGTCATCACTGGAATACAGCATTTTAAAACTTTTTTAAAATTAAAAAAATGACACAATTATCAAACGACTGTTTTAAACATAGTAAAAAAAGAATATCTTTGGAAAAAGCAGTTTCTAT
>CAYOOR010000050.1:0-4668 GCA_964405695.1 uncultured Alphaproteobacteria bacterium | reverse complement strand
AACATGGTTATTTGTTAAATCAAAAAAAGATGTAGGGTTTACAATTGAGATTGAATTTATCAGTGAGTGTTTATTTGGAAAGAATGATGATTATGCAGTAAAAGAAACATACAGAAGGGATGTATTGGAAGAATTTCTGCCTAAAAGAGAGGTAAAAGAAAATTCCGTAAACATACGCTTTGTCCACATAGATGAACCTGATGTATTACCAGATGAAAGCAAACTTGATGCAATCTTAGAACAAAACAACAATAACAGAGAGGTAAAGGCATGAAAATAAGCATAGGAAACGACCAAGAACTTTGGAAAAAAACACTTGAAAAAGCACTTGACAAAAATGAAAAGACCAAGAAGAAAGTAAAGCACATCAAGAAAAGTGAAAAGCGTAAAAAAGCAAAGAACAAGAAACATGGTAAAAAGATGCTATGGAATGATAAGGAATCACTACTGCCAACAATAATACTAGACGAATGTATCTATTCAGAATCCCTGCATGAGAAAGTAAACGCATTGGGATATAACGTATTATTCATGGGTAGTGGATTGCCTGATGATTCAATTAGAAGTTACATGAGAAAAAATCCAAAGAATGTGCTAATTACAAAAGACAAGGAATTTGATGCACATTTTAATTGGAAAGAATGTTTACTTGTTAACCAAATGCCTGATCATGAGTTACTTGAACTAATCAAAGCGTTCATGTGGATTTATGAAGAAGAAGCAGAAGAACAAAAATTAAATGCGAAGAAAAATTCCACAAATCCAGAGGGTAAATTATGATGAAGCCATTAAAAGAACTGAATGAAAATGAAATACAAATTCT
This sequence comes from uncultured Alphaproteobacteria bacterium, assembly GCA_964405695.1. Lineage (GTDB taxonomy): Bacteria > Pseudomonadota > Alphaproteobacteria > CAYOOR01. Next base: position 3,845 of record CAYOOR010000050.1, on the reverse strand, counting down.
TGGTATATTAAAAGATCATGTATATGATGCAGACCATCTTTGTGATACACTGAAAAGTCATAAAATTATCAACGCAAAAGAATTTGAACAAATTGAACATTCACTGAAAGATATAATTGAAATATTGAATTTGAATGAAATTACAACGCAAACCGATAATCTTTGTAGTTCAGTAGTGAGGTTAAAAGAAAATGCCTAGCAAAGTAATTTACTACCATCATGAGAGGCATAAAGACAAAAAATGCAGACATTGCAGTATATCTCTGAAATCAATCAGAGAACAGATGATAGTTTCAAGGCAAACCAATGCAAAAACCACGCATTATTGCTTAAAATGTGCCGTAAAACTTTCGATAGTGAGGAAACAAAATGCTTAGACAAATCATAAAAGCCACCAAAAGTGCATTAAATTGGTGTATGCCTATGGAAAAATGTCCAAATTGTAACATAATAATGGAAACAAAAGATCAGGTGTTAGAACCTGATAAGACTATATCAAAAGAATGGGTATCTTACATTTGTGAGAAATGTCTTTATTTCATTTGTGTAAATGAGAAAACTAATGAAGTTATGCGACCTGCCGATGAGGAAATATCAAAATGAGAGGTAAACTTAGAATCTGCATAGAGTGTGGTGAACCATTAGCATCTAATGATGTTTGGTTTGAAATTGAGTTCAGAGGTGCAAAGGTATAATGGTTTTCAAATTCTGTAAAAAATGTGTAGCCATAAGACAATTTTTGCCAAATGGGTATGATACTTTACCAAGAAAATGTGACATTTGTAATGGTGATGAACCATGAAAGGATTACCAAACTCAAACCATGAAGAATGTGTATATTGTAAAAAGATTCCAAGTAGGATTTCTACAATTATAATAAGGACAAATAATATATCGAAAACATTCTATTCCTGCATCACTCATCCAAAACAGGCAATGATAATTGCACAGAGGTGTACGGCATAATGAAATTCTTTGACAATCTTATGAAAGACCATTGGGAAAAAAAAGGCATTGACCTGCTAGAGATGGCAAAATTTCACAGGGAAAAGGCAGAAAAGTTTGAAAGAGAGGCAGATGAATTGTTAAGAAAGGCGAGGAAAAATGGGTGAACAAGACGTAGATACTGGTGCAGAGGCAATCAGGCAACAGAATTATGAACGTAGTTTAGATTACAACGATGGCGATCAATGGACAGAAGAAGAATTAGATGAGTATATGGGTAGAAAAAAAAAAGGTGGTAAAAAATGATTAGACCAACTAAAACTTGTAGATATTGTGGATTACCTTTAGACCTAACAGGCAGGACTAATGGCAAAATACCAAATTTCTGCCGATACAAAAAATGCAATCAAAAGATGGGATTCTTTGAGGGTAAACTAGCAGAATTGAATAAATTGCCTGATAGTAAATCAAAGGATTTTCACACATATCTCTTAATTCAATTGATAAAGAGAAAGCCAGTAGAAGTATTTTGGAAACAGTTGAAAGAGTACGTCAGAGAACAGAAAAAAGAACTACGAGCAATTGCCAAGGCGTAATCCATTTTGGCGATGTCCTACCTGTAAGACAGCAAACGCCTTTTCCAGACTTAGATGCAAGAAATGCAATAAAATACGAATTAAATAATAGTAATGTATTCAAAAACTATGCCCAAATGGTTTGAAAATCCAAATTTTCCAGAACCAGTAAAAAAATTATTAAACAAAGATATTGAAGAACTGACATGAAAATTCCAGTTCTTTTACTTTTTTTATTAATTCCTCTACCTATGGCATTTGCAGATGACGAGGGATTTGGCTTTTCAGACACAATTGATGATTGGGCAAATCAGGGCAATGATTCAGTAAAAGAGGCAGTTGAGAACACTGACTTGGATGGCAATCCAATAAACGTAACTGATGAGGAAATTAATGATGTATCAGACTCGGCATTTGGTACTCTCTCAAAAGGAAAGGATTTCTTTTTCTCGTTTCATGACCTAATGGAATCCATAATTTTCGCAGGTTCACCGATTGAATTGGATGGTACTCTGGTACTTTTGATTAGTGCAGGTATGGCATTGATAATAATTCTGACCATGATGAAGGGAATGTGGAAACACATAATGATATTCGGTGCAATATTGGCAATACTGGTAGTAACCTTCATGATTTTGGGTACAAATCCAGAGTTTTAGGTCAAATAAAATGAGGCAAATAACTTTAATTATTATTGATAGGATGAAAAGTTAGATAAAAATGAGAAAACCACCAACACCTGCTCAAATTAAAGCAATTAAAGCAAAGTGGAATAATTCATCAGTTGAGAAAAGAAAAGAAATGATAATAAAAACACATAACGCATTTACAGATGGTCATTGGGAACAATTGAATAGAAAATGGGATGGTCTGCAACCTGTAACAAGTAATGCTATTATTAGAAATTATGCAGAAACTAAAAAACCACTTGATAAAGGTACAAAGGAATTTTACAAAAGTCAAAAAGTTCTTGGAACTGGTTTGACACAAAGAGGTAAACAATAATGGCTAAAACGGCAGGTGTCTATACAGGTCAAGCAATTGCCCTAAAGGTATTTCCATTATTTCTAGCACTATTTGCATTTCTATTCATCTCACCTTGGACTAGCGATTATTTCACTGACATTGATCCAACACAAGCATTTTACACAATTACATTATTCTTTGTTGGATTCTCATTCTTGATGGAAGCAATAATTGCATATCCAGATACTAAAAGTAGAAGCACAGGCGTATTCCTTATCGGATTCATCTTACTCATGATTCTATCATTGGGTTCATTTGGATTTGGTGGTGCAATCATAACAGATTACTATGACGTAATGAATGATACATCTGAATTAAACACAATTCTAAGCATATTCCTAGCAATTTCTGTTCTAATGTTCTTTGCACAGGCTAGAACTGAAATTTTCAAGGGTAAAAAATTACATCAAGCAATTCAAGGTTCGATTTAGATGGCACAAACTAAAGCACAAAAGAAAAGAGCAATTGAAGGAAAGAAAAGAAACACTGTAAAGTCAGGTAAATACAAAGGTTGGAACGTTGAAATAACAAAAACCAGTAATGGTAAAAAATGTAATATGTGTGGTAAAAATTATCATGACTTTGGTGATTACTCTGGTTATTGTCCAAAATGTGCTAAAGGTTTTTACAAAGAATTACAAGATGATATGGATAGCCAAGATGAACTTGATGCAAAAATCCAGAAATTGAAAGACCAAGGTTTGACTCATGATGAGATAGTAAAAAAACTAAGAGATGAAAACTAATGGCACAAACTAAAGCACAAAGGAAACGAGCAATTGAAGGAAAGAAATATGCTCAAGAACGAAAAGAGATGTCTAAATCCGAATTTACCTCATTCAAAAAATTTATGAAAACAGGTAATAAAACGTGTCAGATGTGTGGTAAAAATTCCAAAGATAAACATAGCGATTATTGTAAATCATGTAATGCAAAATTCAAAAGAGATGATGAGAAATCTTATGATGCCATGATGCGAAAAAAAGGTGCAATGGGATATTGATTAATCATGCAGTTACAATTTCTAACACGAAGTAGTGGCGTTTTAACAGAAGCAGTTGTTGTTTTTGCCATCAGTTTTCTAGTTATTGGAAATATCACATACACAGACATCGTATTCCACGATTTTTACGTTTTGCCTGCTATCGAGGTTTGTTTTCCTGAAAACCAGTCAGAGTTCTGCACAAACATTCGTGATAGACATGGTATCGCATCTGATGCCCAAGTAGAGATAGGGGATATTTACTGGAACGAATTATTACGACAGGCAGTAATGAATGGTGTCATCTTGTTTGCAAT
>CAYOOR010000049.1:0-9481 GCA_964405695.1 uncultured Alphaproteobacteria bacterium | reverse complement strand
CGTCAATTAGAGGATATCAAGATATAGATCTAAGCGATATGTTAGTAGTACCTGATGCAACTACTGCAATACTTGATCCCTTTACAGCAGTCCCTACTCTTTCTTTAATTTGTAACATAGTGGATCCTATTACAAAAGAAAGATATTCAAAAGACCCACGTTTTATTATTCATAAAGCAGAAGAATATGTCAAAAAGGGTGGTTTTGGAGATACTTGTTATGTTGGCCCTGAAGCTGAATTTTTTGTTTTTGATAACATTCGATATGATTCTGGAGTAAATTTTGGTTTTTATGAAATTGATTCTGTTGAAGGTAATTGGAATACTGGGACAGAAGAGGAACCAGGAAATTTAGGTCATAAACCAAGACCAAAAGAGGGGTATTTTCCAACTCCTCCTGTAGACACTATGCAAGATGTTAGAACTGAAATGGTTAACGTAATGGAAGACTGTGGTTTGAATATTGAATGTCATCACCATGAGGTTGCAACCGGTGGACAAGCTGAAATTGATATGCGATTTCAAACAATGTCTAGGATGGCAGATCAACAAATGCTATATAAATACATTGTTAAAAATGTAGCAAAAAATTATGGAATGACTGCAACTTTTATGCCGAAACCACTTTGGAATGATAATGGAACTGGAATGCATGTGCATTCAAGTATTTGGAAAAATGGGAAACCACTTTTTGCAGGAAATAAATCTTTAGGTTTAAGTGATATGGCGCTCCACTACATTGGTGGCATATTGAAACATGGACCTGCTATTTTAGCTTTTACAAATCCTACAACTAATTCATATAAAAGAATAGTTCCAGGTTTTGAAGCACCTGTAAATCTCGTTTATTCGGCACGAAATAGATCTGCTGCGTGTAGAATACCAATGTATTCTCAAAGTCCTGCAGCAAAAAGAGTTGAATTTAGATGTCCAGATCCTTCTGGAAATCCATATTTAGCTTTTGCAGCAATCGTAATGGCCGGTTTAGATGGTATTAAAAATAAAATTGATCCAGGTAAACCTACTGAAGGCGATTTATTTAGTATGACCGCAAGACAACTTTCTAGAATAAAAACTGTTCCTGGATCTTTAGAAGGAGTATTAGATGCTCTTGAAAAAGATCATAAGTTTCTATTAGAAGGAAATGTTTTTACTAAAGAATTAATTGAAACGTGGATTTCGTATAAAAGAGAAACAGAAGTAGATGAGATAAGACAAAGACCTCATCCACATGAATTTTTTTTATATTACGATATATAAATTATTTTATAAGTTGTGAAATGGTTTTAAAGTTAGGATGGTTAGAAGATCTTAACCATTCAAATAAAACCATTTCACAAGATACTAAATGAATATTTGAATATTTATCTAATCTATTAAGAGCTAATAAATAATCTTTTTGATATCTAGAACTCACGCCGTCTTGAACTATATAAATTAATTTTTCCTTATTCACTGCTAAATTAATCGCTGTTTGTAAAACACAAACATGTGCTTCAATCCCTGTAATAATAAATTGAGAATTAGTTTTTGAATTTATATTTAATGAAACAGAAAATTCAGTTTTTTCTATTAATTTATCTTTAGGATTTGTATTTTCTTTTATTTTATTAATTGTTTTTCCTAAACCATTTGGATATTGTTCTGAATATGTCACTGGGACTTGCAAAATGTTTGCAGCTTTCTGAAGTTTTATTATATTTTCAATAAAAATTTGTGGTTTTGGCATTACAGAGACTAGTTTTTCCTGAACATCAATAACTATTAAAGATGATTTATTTTTATCTATAAGCATTTTATGAATATTAATGAATAATTAAAAATTTTGAAGATAGAAAATAAAGAAAATTAATTTTAACTTGCTTGCTTTTCTTTTTTTTGTTCTTCTATGATTAATCTACAATGAAATGCGCAATATTCTCTACCTGGCTGAGCAGTCATATTACAACTTGAATGAGTACAAATTTTTGGCTTATATAAATCTTCAATATTGTTATCAACTTCATTATAAGAACCGTCATGTTCACTATCCTCTGCTCTGCTTGGATGTTTAGGCAATCCAAGGCGATTTGCTTTGCCTATTACAGCATTTCTTGTTGTTCTTAATTGTAAAGCTATAATGCGAGCGGATTCACCCCTACTCCATAATCTTTTTAATGTATCTATTTGTTCCGTTGTCCACATAATCTACCACATATAGAATATAATAAATACTATCATACTATATAATTTAATCAAGCTATTATTACCCTACTATATATGGTATATAAGCCTAATTTATAATGAATGTATTTATCTTAAAGATTTAGCAACTGATGTCATAAATTTAAGCGCTTTTTTAACTTCTGGCCAATTTCGTGTTTTTAGTCCACAGTCAGGATTAACCCAAATTTTTTTTTTATCTATATATTTTTGAGCTTTTTTTAATAAATTTTTCATCTCAGATTTTGTTGGTACTCTGGGTGAATGAATATCATATACACCTGGACCGATAGAATTTGGATATTCATAATTTTTAAATGAATCTAATAATTCCATATTAGATCTAGAGGTTTCAATTGAAATTACATCAGCATCCAATTTTTCAATTGAATCTAATATATCATCAAATTCACAATAACACATATGTGTATGAATTTGAGTTTCATCATTAACTGATGAGGAAGCAATTTTAAAAGAATCTATTGCCCATTTTAAATATGAAGACCATTCACTTCTTCTTAAAGGTAGTCCTTCTCGTAATGCAGGTTCATCTATTTGAATAATTTTAAGACCATTTTTTTCTAAATCTAAGACTTCATCTAAAAGAGCTAACGCAATTTGTTTACATGTAATTTCTCTTGGTTGATCATCTCTAACAAAAGACCATTGTAATATTGTAACAGGACCAGTTAACATTCCTTTAACAATTTTTTTTGTTAAGGATTGAGCGAACTTTGACCAAAAAACAGTCATAGGTTTTAATCGTTCAATATCTCCAAATATTATCGGTGGTTTAACACATCTAGATCCATAACTTTGAACCCATCCGTATTTTGAAAAAATAAAACCTTTAAGTTGCTCACCAAAATACTCAACCATATCATTTCTTTCAAATTCACCATGAACAACAACATCTATATCAATATTTTCTTGGAATTTTATTGCCTTTTTGGTTTCTTTTTTTAAAAATTTCTCATATGTACTCTTACTAATTTCTTTTTTTTTAAATTTTAATCTTTTTTCTCTAACTTCTTTTGTTTGTGGGAAAGAACCAATTGTTGTAGTTGGAAAATCTGGTAAATTTAACTCACTTTGTATCATATGTCGTAAAAAATAATTATTATTTCTATTCAACATTTTTTCTGAAATAGATTTTATTCTTTTCTTGACAGAACTATTATGAATAAGTTTAGAAGATTTTCTTCTATTTACACAAATTTTATTATTAAGTAAAAATTTATTTTTATTTAATAAATTAGAATTAAAATAATTCTTTAAAAAAGAAATTTCATTTAATTTTTGATCTGCAAACGATAGCCATTCACTAATTTTACTATCTAAATTATTTTCTTTTTTCAAATCAACAGGACTATGAAGCAGTGAACATGAGGACGATATAAATAATCTATCTTTATCAATATTTTTTCTTATTTCTTTAATAATTTGAATGGATTTAGTAAGATCGTTTTTCCATATATTTCTACCATTAACAATACCAGCAGAAAAAAATTTATTCTTAGGAAAGTTTCTTAAAATTTTTTTTAAATGAATATAATCTGTATTAATTAAGTCAAAATGATATCCGTCGACATTAATTTTTTTTAAAATATTATAATTCGGATATATAGAAGAAAAATAAGATGTTAATAAAATCTTAGGCGAAGATTTTCTTAAATAATTATATGCAGAAATAAATTTTTTTTTTAAATTTTTTTCAATATCTAATGATAATATTGGCTCATCTATTTGTACCCATTCAGCACCAAAATTATCAAGGCTTTTAAGTATTTCTTTATAAATAGGTAATATTTTTTTTAATAATGAAAATTTATTAAATTTATTAGTAGTAGATTTTCCTAAATATAAAAATGATAATGGGCCTATTATTACTGGTCTAGTTATAATACCAAAATTTTTTGCCTCTATAAATTCATCTACAATTTTGGAAAAAGCAAATCTAAAGTTTTGATTAGGTTTAAATTCAGGAACTATATAATGATAATTTGTATCAAACCATTTCGTCATTTCCATAGCCTTTATATCATAATTTTTTTTTTGAAAACCTCTTGCCATCGCAAAATAAAGGTCAAGTTTATTATTATTTTTTTTTAATTTTTTAAATCTTTCTGGTATTGCATCAACCGTTAAACACATATCTAAAATATGGTCATATAATGAAAAATCATTTGAAGGTATAAAATTAATTCCTGCTTTTTTTTGTTTTAACCAATTATCTTTTTTTATATCCGAGATAATTTTAAATAAATTAATTTCATTTATTTTTTTTTTCCAATACGCTTCTAATGCCCATTTTAATTCCCTATTGGGACCAATTCTTGGATAACCTAAATTTGAACTTAGTAACATATAAAAAATTTATAAAAGATATATTGTTCCTAAACCTAAAAAGGTAAAAAAACCAAATATATCAGTTATTGTTGTAAGTACAACTGTAGAAGCGATTGCTGGATCAATTCCAGTTTTATCTAAAATTAATGGTATTAAAATTCCTGATAAACATGCAATTATTAAATTCAATATCATTGCAGCTGCAATTACAAATCCTAATAAAGGCATATTAAACCAATATGATGCAATGGTTCCTATAATTAAAGCAAAAATAAGTCCATTAATTGCACCGACTGTAAATTCTTTTGCAATAACTCGCAACGCATTTGCCCTTGTTATTTCTCTCAATGCTAAAGATCTAACTGCGACAGTAAGAGTTTGAGTGCCAGCGTTTCCTCCCATTGATGCAACAATTGGCATTAATATAGCTAAAGCTACAACTTGTTTTAATGAAGTTTCAAAAATACCAATTACAAATGATGCTGCAATAGCAGTTAATAAATTTATTAATAGCCAACCAAATCTGGATTTGATTGTTTGAAGAACCGCACTATAAGTATCTCCGGATTGAACTCCACTCAATCTTAATAAATCTTCTTCAGTTTCTTGCTCTATGATATCAATAATATCATCTGAATTAATCTGACCAACTATTTTACCTGTTTTGTCTACAACTGGTGCTGCTATTAAATTATTTTGTTTAAAACCAAGTGCAATTTCTTCTTGATCAGTATTAATAGGAATAGTTTTAAATTGTGTATTCATAATATCTTTAACTAAAGTACCACTACTAGATCTAACTATCGTATTAAGATTCAAAGTACCAATAGGTTTTCTTTTACTATCTAAAATATAAACTTCAAAAATATCATCAGGCAATAAATCATTTTTATTTCTTAAAAATTTTAGAGTTTTTCCAATTGTCCATGATGCTGAAATTGAAACAACGTTTGTTGACATAATACGACCAGCTGTATTTTCTGGAAACTTTAATCCTTTTTTAACCAGCTCTCTTTGACTTTTTCTTGGTAAGAGTTTTAAATATTGCCCTCTTTTATCTTCATCTAATTCTTCTAACACTTCAATTAAATCATCAGTATCTAATTTAGAAACTACATCTAAAAATGTATGTTCTCCGATTACTAAAATAATTTCTTTTCTTATATCTTTATCTAATTCTAAGATTATTTCCGGATCAATGGTAGAACCTAAGAAAAAAATTAACTTTTTTCTATTATTAGAATCTAATTGTTCAATTATATTTGCAATTTCTCCAGTACTAATATCAGATAATAAACTTTGAGTTTTATCTATTAGACCTAAATTAATAGAATCCATTAAAGAATGAATAAATTTAGAAGGAACAGGTGTAATTTCTTTCTTTATTTTTTCATAATCTTGTTTTTTATTAAATATTTTTTTTATAGATTTAAACATTATAAATAATTTTAAAATTATCCCTAAATATTGTTTTAAAACACATCATTTCAACAAAAAAAAATGGTGCGGTCGAGAAGACTTGAACTTCCACAGGATTGCTCCCACAGCGCCCTCAACGCTGCGCGTCTACCAATTCCGCCACGACCGCATTTTTTATTATAAAAATAACAAAATTTTTAAAATTATTTCGAAGATAATAGGAAAATTATAGTGTTTCAAGAATTTTTACATCTTTTATATTTTTATCTACTAATGTTAATTTATCAATAGTATCTACAATAACATCTTCAACATCGGCTAATGGTGGACCTGTTCTGCATTTTTTAATCATTTCATTAATATTTTTTTCGGAACCGTAAATTTCTGCTTCAACTCTATTACTTGTTCTATTCCTTACCCATCCGTTGAGATTTTTCTTTATACCTTCTTTTTTAAACCACCAGCGGTATGATACTCCCTGTACTCGTCCTGTAATAAAAATATGTACAGTTTTATTATTCATCAAATTCTATTAGTATTTGATCAACTTCAACTGCATCATTTGATTTAACATTAATTTTTTTTATTTTTGTGTCTTTCGAAGCAGTTATTAAATTTTCCATTTTCATAGCTTCAAGAACTAATAAGTTCTCTCCTGATTTAACTTTTTGACCATCTTTAACATTTATGGAAACAATTTTTCCAGGCATAGGTGCTAATAAAAATTTTGACAAATCAACAGCTTCTTCCTCAATCATATATTTGTCAAACTTATCAGTATGTTTATCATAAAAAACAAATTTTGTTGAATAATCTAAATATGTTATTACAAAATAATTTTTAAATTTATCAAATTGTAAAAGATATTTTTTTTTATTTATCTGAATTTCAATAATACCAGCATTGATTTTCCATGAACTTTTTAATTTAAAAAAAAAATTTTTATAATTAATCTTAATCAGATTTTTTCTTCCTTCATTAATCTTAAGATTATATTTTTTATTATTTAAAGTTAAAACATAGTGATTTTGATTATCATTAATAATATTATTTCTTTCATTTTTTAAATACCTGTAACCTATGTATGAAGCAATTGGAATAAATATTTTTTTTAAAAGCTTGTTAGTTGGTTGAGGATAGGTATAACCATTTTCATATTCCTGATCTAAAAGACCAGTATGTATGTCACCAGTATTGAAATTTTTTGATTTAAAAATTGATGTTAAAAACTTTATATTATTATTAAAACCTCTTAAGTAAAAAGAATTTAAAGCCTCTATAATTTTTTTTATACATTGACTTCTATTTTTTCCCTTAACTATCAATTTAGCAAGCATGGGATCATAATTAATGCTTACTTCAGAACCATCAATTATACCTGAATCTAATCGAATATTTTTTTCTAATTTAGGCTCGATATATTTTTTAACTCTTCCAACTGACGGTAAAAAATTTCTGATTGGATCCTCAGAATATATTCTAGCCTCCATAGCCCATCCATTTATTTTAATATCGTCTTGTTTAATTTTTAATTTTTTTTCATCAGCAATTTTTATCATTTGTTCAACTAAATCAATTCCTGTAATTTCTTCTGTTACAGGATGTTCAACTTGTAATCTTGTGTTCATTTCAAGAAAATAAAAATTATTTTTTTGATCTACTATAAATTCAACTGTACCTGCTGATTGATAATCAACTGCCCTTGCTAAAGCTTTTGCTTGTTCACCCATTTCGTTACGTAATTTTTTTGAAACAACAGAACTAGGTGCTTCTTCAATTATTTTTTGGTGTCTTCTTTGTATTGAACATTCTCTTTCACATAAATGTATAACATTACCAAATTTATCAGCTAATATTTGTATTTCTATATGCCTTGGTTTTTCAATATATTTTTCAATAAAAACTCTATCATCTCCAAAACTTGATTTAGCCTCACTTGATGCTAATTGAAAAGCATCTTTAACTTCACTCTTATCTTTAACTATCCTCATTCCTTTTCCACCACCCCCGGCAGATGCTTTTATCATTAAAGGATATCCGATATTATTAGCAATATTAAATGCGTGTTTATAATCTTTGATTACATCATTAAATCCAGGTATTGTATTTACCTTCGCTTCAATTGCTAAATTTTTAGACTGAATTTTATCACCCATTATTTTTATAGCTTTAACATTAGGTCCAATAAATTTAATTTTTTCTCTTGATAACCTTTGAACAAATTTTGAATTTTCAGATAAAAAACCATATCCAGGGTGTATTGCATCAGCATTAGTTTCTTTTGCTGCATCTATAATCTTTTTTATTGATAAATAACTTTCAGCAGCAGGTGCAAGCCCGATATAAAAGGATTCATCTGCTTCTAAGACATGTTTGGAATATTCGTCTGCTTCTGAATAAACAGCTACAGTTTTAATTCCCATTTTTTTTGCTGTTTTGATTACTCTACATGCAATCTCTCCCCTATTTGCAATGAGTATTTTTTCAATCATTTTAATTAGAGAGGAATATTATTATGTTTTTTTGGAGGATTTTTTAAAAATTTATTTTTTAACATTTTAAGTGCTTTGCATATTCTAGATCTTGTTCCTGCAGGACGTATAACATCATCTATAAAACCTCTAGAACCAGCAATAAAAGGATTAGCAAATTTTTCTCTATATTCTTCAGTTCTTTGAACAATTTTTTTTTTATCTTTTAAATCATCACGAAATATAATTTCAACTGCTCCTTTAGGTCCCATAACCGCTATTTCAGCTGTTGGCCAAGCGTAATTAACATCACCTCTTAAATGTTTCGAACTCATAACATCATAGGCTCCTCCATAAGCCTTCCTAGTTATAATTGTAATTTTTGGAACTGTAGCCTCGGTATAAGCAAATAATAATTTAGAACCGTGTTTTATAATTCCTCCATACTCTTGTTTTGTTCCTGGAAGAAAACCTGGAACATCAACAAATGTAATTATTGGAATATTAAAACAATCACAAAATCTTACAAATCTTGCTGCTTTTCTAGATGAATCAATATCTAAACAACCGGCAAGTACCAAAGGTTGATTAGCAACAACCCCTATAGGTTGTCCGTCCATTCTAGCAAAACCAGTAATAATATTTTTTGCATAATTTTCCTGAATTTCAAAAAAATCTTCATTATCAATAATTTTATTAATCACCTCTTTCATGTCATAGGGTTTATTTGGATTCTTTGGCACTATAGTATTTAAAGATTTTTCAGCACGGGTAACTTTATCAGTTTTTTTCATTACAGGTGGCTTTTCTCTAAAAGATAAAGGAATAAAATCAAATAATCTTCTGATTTCATTTAATGCAACAATATCATTTTTAAAAGAACCGTCAGCAACGCTTGATTTTGTAGTATGTGTTGAAGCTACACCTAATTCTTCATGAGTTACAGTTTCATGTGTAACAGTTTTAACAACATCTGGGCCTGTAACAAACATATATGATGTTTTATTAACCATAAAAATAAAATCTGTCATTGCAGGAGAA
>CAYOOR010000048.1:0-3060 GCA_964405695.1 uncultured Alphaproteobacteria bacterium | reverse complement strand
TTGGAAATCAAACTAGGGTTAAAGTAGTTAAAAATAAACTTGCTCCCCCATTCAGAATGGTTGAATTTGATATTATGTATGGAAAAGGCATATCTAAACTTGGCGAATTAGTTGATTTAGGTTCTGAAGCAGGTGTTATTGAGAAATCTGGCACATGGTATTCGTATAAAGGTGATAAAATTGGTCAAGGAAAAGAGAATGCTAAAAAATATCTTTCTGAAAAAAAAGATATAGCTGCTCAAATTTATAGATCAATAATGGAAGCAAGTGGTGTTGTAAAAGAAAAAATGATGGAAGGTAAAAAAGAAGAAAAAAGTAAAGAAAATAACCCTACAGAAAACTCACAACAAACTGAATAATTTTTTATTGCTAATTAATATTGCTTGGTACATTCTAACTATAAGTTATGTATCCAAGCAATTTAATTAGAAAAAAATTCTTAGATTATTTTAAAAAAAATAGCCATAATATAATTACATCAAGCTCGTTAATTCCAGAAAATGATCCAACATTATTATTTACCAATGCTGGAATGGTTCAATTTAAAAATATTTTAACTGGAATTGAAGAAAGTAAATTTAAAAAAGTTACAACATCACAAAAATGTATTAGAGCTGGTGGTAAACATAATGATCTTGATAATGTAGGTCACACTAATCGTCATCATACTTTTTTTGAAATGTTAGGTAATTTTTCATTCGGTGATTATTTTAAAGAAGAAGCGATTTTTTACGCATGGGATCTTTTAGTTAATGTTTTTAATATTGATAAAAAAAAATTATTTATAACAGTATTTGTTGAAGATGATGAGAGTAAAAAAATATGGAAAAAAATATCAGGCTTTAATGATGAAAAAATTATAAGTATTAAATCTAATGATAATTTTTGGTCTATGGGGGATATAGGACCATGCGGACCTTGTACTGAAATTTTTTATGATTATGGAAACAAATTTAAAGGATCAATTACTGATAATGGAATTTCTGGAGATAGATACGTTGAAATTTGGAATTTGGTTTTTATGGAATTCAACCAATTAAATAAAAATAAAAGAATTGTTTTACCGCAAAAATGTGTTGATACAGGAATGGGATTAGAAAGAATTACTGCTTTATTACAAAAAACACATGATAATTATCAAACAGATGTTTTTAGTAAAATTATAAATCAGATTGGGAAATTATCTAATACTCAAAATATAAATAGTAATAACATAAGTCATAGAATTATAGCTGATCATATTAGATCATCGTGCCACCTAATTTCTGATGGAGTACTTCCATCAAATGAAGGTAGAGGCTATGTAGCTAGAAGAATAATGAGGAGAGGTATGAGACATGCTCATATATTAGGTTGTAAAGAACCAATTTTTTATAAATTAGTTCCTTTAATTGTAAAAGAAATGGGAAGCACATTCCCAGAATTAAAAAGAGCTGAGTCGTTAATGATAGAAATATTAAAAAATGAAGAACACAGATTTAAAGAAACAATAGACAGAGGTTTGAAGATATTAAATGATGAAATTGAAAAAACTGATAAAAAAATTTTTTCCGGAGATACAGCATTCCTTTTGTATGATACCTTCGGGTTTCCATTAGATTTAACTCAAGATATTTTAAAGGAATCTAATATTTCAGTTGATTTGAAAACTTTCAATAAAAATATGAATAGTCAAAGAAAAAAAGCAAAATCAAAATGGAAAGGCTCAGGCGACACATCAACAAGCAAATTATGGTATGAAATTTATGAAAATGAAGGTCCAACTGAATTTGTGGGTTATAATAATACAAAAGCAGAAGGATCTATAATTCAAATTGTAAAAAAAAATAAATTTGTAAATGAAATTAAAATAGGTGATGAAGCAATTATTATCACAAATCAAACACCATTTTATGCTGAGTCCGGAGGTCAAATTGGCGATACTGGGATTATAAAATTAAATAAAAATGAATTTGAAGTAAAAGACACAAAAAAAATTTTAAAAATTCATTTACATTTCGGCAAAGTAATAAAAGGAGAATTTAAAAAAAAACAAAATGTAAATTTAATTATTGATAATCAAAAAAGAAAAAGAATAAAAATATATCATTCGTTAACTCATTTAATTCATTCTGCTTTAAGAGCTATTTTAGGTAAGCATGTCACACAAAAAGGATCGTTAGTTAGTTTTAATAAACTTCGTTTTGATTTTAGTCATCCAAGATCACTAGAAAATAATGAAATTAAAAAAATTGAAATGATAGTTAATAAAATTATAAAACAAGATGATACAGTAAATATATTTATAACTTCATATAAAAAAGCTGTTGGAAAAGGAGCAATGGCTTTGTTTGGTGAAAAATATGATGATGAAGTTAGAGTAGTAAGTATGGGTAAAAATTTAAATAATTCAATTTTTTCAATAGAATTATGTGGAGGTACACATGTTAATAAAACAAGTGAAATAGAAAGTTTAAAAATAACTAAAGAATCATCAGTATCGTCTGGAATTAGAAGAATTGAGGCTATTTCAGGAATAGATATATTAAAATATTCAAAGGAACAAAAAAAAAATGTATTAGAAAAAGAAAAAGATAGTATTAAAAAAAAATTAGAGGAAAAATTAAGTGAAAAGAAAACAAAAATTACATTACAAGATAAATCTAAAAATCTAATTCAAGAAGGTGAAATAAATTCTATAAAATATTATTTTAGAACTATTAATGATTTGCCTCCAAATCATTTACCGAATCTTTTAGATGAAATTAAATTAAAAATGCAAAACACAATTATTGTTTTGTATGGAATTTATAACAAAAATATTTCAATTGTTGTCGGAACCTCTGATAGTTTTAGTAAAAAAATAAATGCAATAGATATAGTAAAAAAAATCTCTAATTATTTAGGAGGTAAGGGCGGAGGAGGTAGACCTGATTTTGCTCGAGCAGGTGGTGGTAAAGATATTAATAAAATTTCTGAAATTAATAAAATTTTAATAGAGTCGTTTAAAGCATTGTAAATACTTATTTTATAAATCCTTACTATTATTATCTTACACATTTTCTTCACTTTTGATATTTA
>CAYOOR010000047.1:0-6319 GCA_964405695.1 uncultured Alphaproteobacteria bacterium | reverse complement strand
AGGACCAGGTCTACCTGATTTAGCTACTATAAAAGCTTCATGCATAATTTTTTCTAAATCTTTAATATTTTTTACTAAATAATTATGTTTAGTAACTGGTCTTGTGATTCCAGTAGTATCTGCTTCTTGAAAAGCATCATTACCGATTAATTTAGTTGGAACTTGACCAGTTAAGCAAATCAAAGGAATACTGTCCATATATGCATCAGCTAAGCCCGTAACACAATTTGTTGCCCCTGGACCCGAAGTTACACAAACAACTCCAATTCTTCCACTTGATCTTGAATAACCTTCTGCTGCATGAACAGCTCCCTGTTCATGTCTTACTAAAATATGTTTTATTTTTTTTTGCTTAAATAATTCATCATATATAGGTAGTGTCGCACCACCTGGGTAACCAAAAATTAAATCAACCCCATTATCAACTAAAGAATTTAAAACTATTTTTGCACCATTCATATTAAATATATTAAAAATATATTAATTAAACTTAATTATGATTTATTGATTGGTCAACAACTTGTCATTAATTTCTTTTAAAAAAAAATTTTTTTTCTGTTGATTAAATTGCTCAAAAAATATTATGTCAGCTTTATATTGATTTCTAAACCAAGTATATTGCCTTTTAGCATAATTTCTTGTAGCTTGTAATGCTTGATTAGATACTTTATCTATATGTTCTTTATTTAACAAAAATTTTTTAATTTCATTAAGGCCTATAGTTTTAATCAATGATTTTTTCTTTAATTTTTTTTCTTTATTTATTAATAATTTTACTTCATCTATAGCTCCATTATTAATCATTTTTTCCCACCTATTAGTACAATTAATATATGTCTCTTTTCTTGAAGGAAATATTAAAACTTTACAAAAATTAATATAATCTATTTTTTTTATTTTATTCTTTTTATTTATTTCATAAATTGATTTTTTTGAAATTTGAAAAATTTCCCAAGATCTTAAAAGTCTTATTTTGTCATTTTGATTGATATTATAAACACAAGTTTCATTTTTGGCTTTCAACATTTTATAAAATTTCTTTGTTCCAATAGCTTCAATAATTTTTTGTCCTTCTTCTTTTATCTTTTTAGGAACTTCTGGAAAAATTTTTAAGCCTTTTAATAATGCATTAATATACATCCCTGTTCCTCCAACAATTATTGGCAATTTATTTTCATTTAAAATATTTTTAATTTCTTTTTTTACTAATTCAAACCATTCTGCAACGGAAAAATTATTATAAAATTCCAAAAAACTAAATAATTTATGCGGAACTTGTTTCTGATAATTTTTATTTGGTTGAGATGATAAAATTGGCAATTCTTTATACATCTGTTGACTATCAGCATTTATAATTACTCCTTTATATTTTTTTGCTAATTCTAATGCTAAGTAAGATTTTCCTGAAGCAGTTGGCCCAGCAATTATTATAATCTTAGATTTATTATCTTTATTTTTTTTTGACAAAATAAATTGATAATATTTTTTTATTCATTTATTTTTAAAGGAACATAACCCGGAGTACCGTTTAAACGTTGAACATATAATAACAGAATTTTTTTATTAGACTTTTTTAATTCATTATACTTATTAATTATTTCTTGGGGCATTGTAACCTTTTTATGTGTTTGTAATTGATTATTATCTACAACTGCTAAAATTACATCTCCAACTTTTAATCCTCGCTCTGCTGCAATACTGTTTCTTTCAACATTAATTATTAAAA
This sequence comes from uncultured Alphaproteobacteria bacterium, assembly GCA_964405695.1. Taxonomy (GTDB): domain Bacteria; phylum Pseudomonadota; class Alphaproteobacteria; genus CAYOOR01. The sequence goes on along the minus strand of CAYOOR010000047.1, from coordinate 4,593 downwards.
CTCCGTTAATATCCTTAGAAATGTTAAATTTCATTCTTATATTTGGTGATAAAGTTGTTAGTTGGAGCCCTAGGCTTTTAATATTATTTTGTTTTTCAGTTTTTTTTATTGGTTCTTTATTTTTATTCTCAAAAGCCTCTAATTCTCCTAATTTAACTTTTAATTTAAAAATTTTATTGTTTCTCCATATCTCTAGTTCAATATTCTTTCCAACTTTTGTTGTTGCAACAACTCTAGGTAAATCTCTATCTTTTTTTATATCTTTTCCATCAAATTTAAGAATAATATCTCCAGGTTTTACACCTGCTTTAAAACTTGGGCTATTATTTTCAACACTTGCAACCAAAGCCCCTGAAGCTTTTTTTAAACCATAAGCTTCAGCAATTTCATCAGTTACAGTTTGAATTCTTACACCTAACCATCCTCTACTTGTTTTTCCAAATTTTTTAAGTTGATCAATTACATCGATTGCCATATTAGATGGAATTGCAAATCCAATTCCGACACTTCCACCAGATGGTGAAAAAATTGCACTATTAATACCAATCACTTCTCCATCAATATTAAACATAGGACCTCCTGAATTACCTTTATTAATAGATGCATCAGTTTGAATAAAACTATCATATTGTCCCATTCTTATATCTCTTGATTTAGCAGAAATAATACCTGCTGTAACAGTTCCTCCTAAACCAAATGGGTTACCTATTGCTAAAACCCAGTCTCCTACCTCAGACTTAGATGAATCTCCCCATTTGATAGCTTTCAATTTTTTTTTTGTTTTCACTTTAAGAACAGCAATATCAACTTTTGGGTCTTTTCCAATTAATTCTGCTTTAAGTTTTGTTTCATCTTGAAAAACAACTTCTATTTGATCAGCTTCTCCAATTACATGATTATTTGTCACAATATACCCAGTTTCGTCTATTACAAATCCAGAACCAAGAGATGTTGCTTTTCTTTGTCTTGGTGCATTATTATCTCTACCATCTCTTTCAAAAAAATCACGAAACATATCTTCAAATGGTGATCCAGGTGGAAAATTAAATTGAGGACGATTATTATATTTATCTTCAATAACTTGAGTTGTAGAAATATTTACAACAGAAGGTGATAATTCTTTAGCTAAATTTGCAAATGATCTAGGAGCATCAGCTGAATTAGATATAGGTATTATTACAAAAAAAAATGAAATAAAAAAAATAAAATAAAAAAATTTATTTAGAAAATTCATAATAAATTATTTGCCTGTTTTACTATCAAAATACTTAAAAAAATCACTGTCTGGTGATAAAACCAACGTTGGATCGTCATCGCCACTATTAAAAGCCTTTTTATATGCTTCCATAGAACGATAAAAAGAAAAAAAATCTTCATCTTTACTAAAAGTTTCAGCATAAATTCTAACTGCTTCGCCATCTCCTTCTCCTCTAATTGTTTGTGATTGTTTATTAGCTTCTGCAATAATCACAGCTCTTTCTTTTTCAGCTTTAGATTTAATTCTTTGACTTTCTTCAGATCCTTCAGCTCTAAACTGTCTTGCTTCTTTTTCTCTTTCTGCTCTCATTCTTCCAAAAATAGCTTCACTATTTGCTTTAGGTAAATCAGCTCTTTTTATTCTAACATCAACCATCTCAACCCCAAAATCTGCTGCCTCTTTATTTATTTCTCTTTGAATATTATTCATTAATTCCGATCTGTTAGATGATAAAACCACTTCTAGTGGGTCACTTCCTAATACTCTTCTTAAACTTCCAGACAAAATACCACTAACTCTAGCTTTAAATCCATTTTCATTACTAACAGACTGATAAAATTTTAGGGGGTCCACAATCTTATATCTAATAAAAGCATCAACTAATAATCTTTTTTGATCCGACAAAATTACTTCTTCAACTTCAGCATCATAATCTAAGATTCTCGTATCGTATAATATTTTATTTTGAATTAAAGGAAGTTTAATTTTTAATCCAGGTTTTTTTATAACTTTTACAGGATCACCAAATTGTAAAATTAATGCCTGTTTAGTTTGGTGGACAGTAAAAAGAGAACTAAAAATTAAAATAAACAAGATTAAAAAAGTAAGTAATACAATCCTATTATTGAACATCTTCATTTTTGACCTCATTTTTCTCTAAGTTATTATTATTTTCATTTTTCTTTTTCTTTTTCTTTTTTTGTATTTCTGGAAGTGGTAAATATGGTAAAACTCCTGAACCTTGTTTTGTATCAATTATTACTTTATTGGCATTTTGTAATATTTCTTCTAGAGTCTCTAAATATATTCTATTTTTTGTTACATCTTCATTTGTTTTATAAGATTTTAAAATTGAATTAAATCTATTTGCATCACCTTCAGATCTAGCTACTACTTCCTTTTTATAAGCTTCAGCTTCCTGAACAATTTTTGCAGATTCACCTCTTGCTTTAGGAATAATATCATTTTTATATGCAATCGCTTCATTGATTGTTTTTTCTTTATCAGCCCTTGCTCTTTGCACATCCCTAAATGAATCAATTACTTGATCAGGTGGATCAACTTTTTGTAATTGTAGTTGAGTAATTTCAATACCTGATTCATAATTATCTAAAACTAACTGAATTGCTTCAATTGATTTTGTTTCTATATCCTGACGACCTTCTGCTAAAACAGAAGCAATCTCACTATTTCCAATAACTTCTCTCATTACACTTTCTGAAACTGATTTAATTGAATTTTCAGGATTTCTTAAATTAAATAAAAATTTACCAGCATCATTAATTACCCAAAAAACTGAAAAATTTATATCAACAATATTTTCATCACCTGTTAGCATCAAACTTTCTTCTGATAGTAATCTTTTAGATTCTCTAAATGTTCTAAAACCAATTTCAGTTTTATTTACTTTAGTAACTTTTGGTGTCGAAACTGTTTCAATAGGAAAAGGTATATGATAATGCAATCCAGGTACAGTTGTTCTAACCCATTTACCAAATCTCAAAACAACACCTTGCTCATTAGCATTAACTTTATAGAAACCTGAAAATAACCATAAAATTAAAATAATTATAAAAGTTGTAATAAAACTTTTTTTGTTATTCGGGCCACTAAAAAAAATTTTTTTTATTTTTTCCATAAATAGAGAAAAATTATCAAAATTTAAATTTTTATTTTTTTTTGCGTTGTTTGATGGTTTATCATCAGGATCACCCCAAGGTCCATCATTATTATTTTCTTTCCAAGGCATATTTTTTTTACACTATAGTTACGTTTTATATATATTATAGTTGAAACAAAAGTCTATATTTAAAACATATTTTTTTAAAAAAAAAAAATGAACGATTTTTATCATTTAGATGACGTTAAAAATATTATTTTAGTAGCTTCAGCAAAAGGGGGAGTTGGGAAGTCTACAACAGCAATAAATATTGCTACTGCCTTAAATCAACTAAAGCACAATGTTGGAATTTTAGACGCTGATATATATGGGCCATCTATGCCTAAAATGTTGGGTATTAATGAAAAGCCAAAAATTGCTAGTGACAAAAGATTTATACCAATAGAAAGATATAATATGAAATGTATGTCTATTGGATTTCTAATTGACAAAGAAACTCCTGTAATTTGGAGAGGCCCCATGATTATAAAAGCATTAAAACAAATGCTTTATGGTGTAAATTGGAACAATGTTGATACATTAGTTATTGATTTACCTCCTGGTACAGGAGATGTACAGCTAACACTTTGCCAAAAATTAAAAATAAACGGAGTGATAATAGTTTCAACACCTCAAGAATTAGCATTAATAGATGCTATAAAAGGTGTAAATATGTTTAAAAAATTAAATATTCCAATATTAGGTATGATTGAGAATATGAGTTATTTAAAATCTGAGAGTGGAGAAATAATAGATATTTTTGGAAAAGATTCAGTTAATAAATCTGCTAAGAAAAATTCTATAAATTTTTTAGGATCTATCCCTATAGATAAAAATATAAGTAAAAATGGTGATATAGGCATTCCATTTTTAATTGAGAATTCAGAAACAGATGCTGGAAAAAAAATTTTAGAAATTGCAAAAAAAATAGATAAAAATATTAAATAAATTATTTAAAATTAAATTTATTTACTAATTCATCCCATTCTCTTTTACTTAATCCACTTGTTTCAAATTTAATTTTTTTACCTTTTAATTTTTTTTTTAAAACTTCAATAGCAGTCTTAGATAAATTAAAACTTTCTAACTGAAATTCTTTATAAGCATCATAAGTATAGGGTACCCATGATTTAACAATTTTATTTAAAATGATTTCAGCATATGCGCGAATTTCATACTGAGCATGATCATCTTCTCTTAAATATAAAAAATGAAGTAAATTATGAAGATCAATTTTCCAATACCACTGTGTATAAGTATTAAGTGTTAAATTAATTCTTGCTAATTCTCTAGTTAATCCAATGTTACTTTCATCTTTAATTTTTCCATCTTGGTTTTCGTTTAACATATCTTCATAATGTTCATAATTTCTTTTAGCATCATCTTGAAGAATTTTAAGAAATTTTTTAGTATCTTTTTTTGAAAGTTTACCTTCCCTACCTTGTTTGTTTGTTTT
>CAYOOR010000046.1:0-3753 GCA_964405695.1 uncultured Alphaproteobacteria bacterium | reverse complement strand
GTATTAGCAATATTCCAGTAATAAACCTAATAATAGGATATGATAAATATTCACCAATTGAATCTAAATTTCTTAACATAATATATATTCTATTTTATAATTATAATTATTTCATTTTAAAAGTATTGAAAAAAAAAAATTTAATAAAAGAATTCCCAATAAAAATAAACTCTAATGGAGATTGGTTTTATAATAATAGTTTAATTAAAAAAAAAACATTAATAAAATTATTTTCTTCAGTTTTAGTGGCAGATAATAAAGAAAATTTTTATTTAGAAACCCCTGCTGAAAAAGGAAAAATTACTGTAGAAGATGCTCCTTTTGTAATAAAAGATTTTATAATTAAAGGCTCTTCAAATAATAAGAGTATTATCTTTATAACTAATATTGATGAAGAAGTTATTCTAAGTAAAAAAAATCCATTATTTTATAAATTAAAAAAAAAAAATTATATTCCTTATATAGCTTTAAGAAAAAATATTAATGCAAAAATAACACGCTCAGTTTATTACCAATTAATTAATAAATTTATCGAAAAAAATAAAAAAAAAGAATTAACAATAACAAGCAAAGATTTTGAAATTAAACTAAAATAAATAAATTATGAAAAAAATTAATATCAAGAAATTGCAAAAAAATAAAAATATTAAATATATTTTTGATATTTTAGAAGAAAAAAACGAGGAAACACGATTTGTTGGAGGGTGTTTAAGAAATTTAATTTTAAATAAAGATAGCGATGATATTGATTTAGCTACAACATTAATTCCCAATGAGGTTCTTAATAGGTTGATAAAGAAAAAAATTAAAGTTATAAAAAGCGGTATAAGTCACGGTACGATAATTGCCATTTTAAATAAAAAAAAAATTGAGATAACAACATTAAGAGAAGATATTAAAACTGATGGCAGACATGCTAAAGTTAAATTTACCGATGATTGGATTACTGATTCTAATAGAAGAGATTTTACTATAAATGCATTATCATGTAATTTTGATGGTGATTTATTTGATTATCATAATGGTTTAAAAGATTTAAAAAATGGAAATATTAAATTTATAGGAAGTGCCGAAGAAAGAATAAGGGAAGATTTTTTAAGAATCTTAAGATTTTTTCGGTTTTATAGTTTTTATGGAAAAGCAAAATTTAATATTTCGTATATTAAAATTTTTAAAAAAACTTCTTATAATATTAAAAAATTGTCATCTGAGAGAATTTATTCTGAATTTAAAAAAATATTAATAGCTAATAATTCTTATGAAGTTTTAAATTTAATGAAAATAACTAAAGTTTTAAAAAATATAATATTTGATAATAGTGATTTAAAAAGATTAAAAAATTTAGAATTTATACCATCATTAAAAACAGAAGCTGATTTTAGTATTATTTTATCAATTATAATCAAAGAAAAAAATTTATTTAAAATATTTAAAAAATTAAATTTATCTAATTTGGAAAAGAAGAAAGTAAAAAATATTATTTTTTATCAGAAAAAAATTAATTTCAAAGAAATAGAACATAATATTAACAAATATATTTATATTTGCGGCAAAGATTTATTTATTGGATTGTTAATTTATGATTTTGCAAAATATCCAATAAAAAATAAAATTAAAAAATATATTAATTTATTAAATTTAATAAAAAAAAGTAAAATTCCAAAATTTCCATTAGCTGGAAAAGATGTTATTAAATTAGGCATAAAAACAGGACCATCTGTAGGAAAAATATTAAAATTAGTGGAAAATTGGTGGTTAGAAAATAAAACTAAGCCAATTAGAAAAGATTGCTTAAAAAAATTAAAAGAGTTTTGTTAGTCCCATTTTACTTCTGGAGGCATTGACATTAAAATAGCCTCAACATTCCCCCCAGTCTTTAATCCGAATTGTGTTCCTCTATCATATAACAAATTAAATTCTGCATATCTTCCTCTTTTAATTAATAGCTTTTCTCTATCATTTTTTGTCCATTCTTTTTTAATATTATTTTTAATAATTTTTGGATAAGTGTTTAAAAAACACCTTCCAATATTTTGTATGAATTCAAAATCTTTTTCGTAATTCTCAGAATTTAAATAATCAAAAAAAATTCCTCCTTCACCTCTGGTTTCATTTCTATGTTTTAAAAAAAAATATTCATCACACCATTTTTTATATTTTAGATAAGAATTTTTTCGATAGTTATTACATGTATTTTTTAATGAATTATGAAATATTTTAATACTTTTTGTATCTTTAATTGTTGGTGTAATATCTGTTCCACCACCAAACCAAGATTTTGAAGTTATAATGTGTCTAGTATTGAAATGTGCAGCAGTAATATATGGAGAATGTAAATGAGCTACAAGCGAAATCCCACTTGCCCAAAATTTTGGACTTTTTTTACATCCAGGAATCTTATTTCTAAATTCTTTAGAAAAATTTCCAAAAACTGTTGATACATTTACACCGACTTTTTCAAAAATTCTCCCTTTCATAATTGCCATTTCCCCACCGCCTCCATTTTTTCTAAACCATTTTTTTTTTTTAAATTTTCCAGGTTTATTTTTTATTTTTGAATGTTTAAATTTATTTTCAATATCTTCAAATGTTTTACAAATTTCATTTCTAAGAAATTTGAACCATTCTTCAACTTTTTGTTTATCTTTGTGAATAACCATATAACTTTAAATTGATTAATTAAAAAAAAAAATATTTACATTATTATTACTTATTATTTAATAATGAACATCTTATATTAAAAATAATTGTTTAATAAAAATAAAATATTAAAAATTAAAAAAGATAGACGTAGTTTTTTAAAATTAACAACAACTTCAATGGCTACTATTGGATCAGCTTTAGCTATTTGGCCATTTATAGATTCGATGAATCCTTCTGCTGATGTATTAGCCTTAGGGACTAAGGAAATTGATTTAAGCAATATTGAAAAAGGTTCGTCAATAACTATAAAATGGCGAGGTAAACCAGTTTTTATAAAACATAGAACTGAAAGTGAAATTGAAGAAGCAAGAAATGTTCAATTAAATAATTTGAAAGATCCTCAAAAAGATGAGGATAGAGTTTTAAACCCTGAATGGCTAGTTGTTATAGGAGTTTGTACTCATTTAGGATGTGTTCCATCAGGACAAAAAAAAACAGATACCAAAGGTGAATTTAATGGGTGGTTTTGCCCTTGTCATGGATCACATTATGACTCTTCAGGAAGAGTTAGAAAAGGTCCTGCACCAAAGAATTTACAGGTTCCAAAATATAAATTTGTGGATAAAAATAAAATAAAAATAGGTTAGTTATATATGGTAAAAAAATTTCAAAATAAAACACTTGCATGGTTAGATTATAGATTGCCTATATTTAGTGTTTTAAGAGAAGCATTAGTTGATCATCCAACCCCAAGAAATCTAAATTATTGGTGGAATTTTGGTTCTTTAGCAGGAATTACTTTAATAATAATGATTCTTTCTGGTTTATTATTATCAATGCACTATGTTGCTCATACAGATCTAGCTTTTGATAGTGTAGAGCATATTATGAGAGATGTAAATTATGGTTGGTTAATAAGATATATACATAGTGTTGGAGCATCTATGTTCTTTTTAATAGTCTATATACATATTTCAAGAGGATTATATTATGGCTCTTACAAGAGTCCCAGAGAGGTTTTATGGTGGTTAGGAATAATAATTTTTCTTTTAATGATCGCATCAGCTTTTTTAGGTTATACATTACCTTGGGGGCTAATGAGTTTTTGGG
>CAYOOR010000045.1:0-2648 GCA_964405695.1 uncultured Alphaproteobacteria bacterium | reverse complement strand
TTACAAAAAATAATTAAAAAAAAATAATAATGCCAAATATAAAAAAAATCATCGGTAGAGAAATTATTGATAGCAGAGGTTTTCCTACTGTAGAAGCTACAGTTTTTCTTGAAAATGATAATTCAGCTACTGCATCAGTTCCTTCAGGTGCTTCAACTGGAAAATTTGAAGCTTATGAATTAAGAGATGATGATAATAAAAGATTTTTAGGAAAAGGTGTCTTAAAGGCCGTTGAAAATATTAATAATGTAATATCAGATAATTTAATAGGCAAAGATGCTAATAACCAAGAAGATATTGATAATTTATTAATAAAATTAGATGGGACAGTTAATAAAAAAAAATTAGGAGCAAATGCAATTTTGGCTGTTAGCATAGCTAATTTTAAAGCAGTTGGAATAAAACATAATTCGTGCATTATGCCAGTTCCGATGGTCAATATTTTAAATGGAGGTGTTCATGCTGATAATGGTTTAGATATACAGGAATTTATGATCATGCCAGTTAAAGCACATAATTTTAAACACGCTGTTCAAATATCAACAGAAATTTTTCATACATTAAAAAAAATACTTTCTGATAATTCATTATCCACAAATTTAGGCGATGAGGGAGGATATGCGCCGCAATTAAAAAATCATTCTGAAGCATTAGAGTATTTAATGAAATCTATTTCAAAAGCAGGTTATAAACCAGGTGATGATGTATATATTGCACTAGATGCTGCATCTTCAGAATTTTATAAAAATAATAAATATGAATTATCTGGTGAAAATAAAATAATTAGTTCTGATGAATTAATAAAATACTATGAAAATATTATTTCTACTTATCCTATAATTTCTATTGAAGATCCATTATCAGAAGATGATCATGAAGGTTGGAAAAATATAACAAAAAATTTAGGTCATAGAATTCAATTAGTTGGAGATGATTTATTTGTAACTAATGAAAAAAAACTTAAAGAAGGTATAAATAATAAAATTGGAAACTCAATTTTGATTAAATTAAATCAAATAGGCACAGTTTCTGAAACATTAAATACTATAACATTGGCTAAAGCTAATAAATACAGTACCATAATTTCCCATAGATCAGGTGAGACTGAGGAAAATTTTATAGCCGATTTAGCATGTATTACAAATGCTGGTCAAATAAAAACCGGTTCTATGGCTAGATCCGAAAGATTATCTAAATATAATCAACTCATAAGAATTGAAGAGATGGTTGAAAGTAAATATGCTGGAAAAAATGTTTTTAGTTTTTTAAAATGAAAAATTATTTAATTGGATTATTCGCTTTATTAATAATAATTATTATTTATTTAATAACTTTTGGCGAGGAAAAAAATTTTTTTACATTAAATAAATTAAAAAAAGAAGTTAGTGAAAATAAAGAAATTCTTAATAATTATGAAAAAGAAAAAGAAAAGTTAAAAACTTCAATTGAAAAACTTGAAGCTAGTGATTTAGAATATATTGAAGAAATAGCAAGAGATAAACTTAATATGTCTGAGCCTGATGAAATTATAATTTTTAATAAAGAATAAAATTTTGGTCTCCTTTGTAAAGAATAAGATTTTACCGTATTCGTTAACTCAAATTTACAATACAGTTTCAAATGTAAAAGAATATCCTGATTTTTTACCATGGTGCACTGATATAAAAATAAAAAAGAAAACTAAAAAATATTTAATCACAGAAGTAAAAGTTGGTTTTCAAAATATTAATGAATCATATATCTGTAAAGTTTTGCTTTACCCAAAAAAAAGAATTTTATTGGATTATATAAGTGGTCCGTTTGAATATCTTGAAATAGACTGGAAATTTAAAAAAATTTCAAAAAATAAAACTGATGTTAGTTTTTTCTGTAATTTTAAGTTTAAATCTGTTTTTTTAAGGTTATGTACCAGTTTTTTTTTAGAAGGGGCAGTAGAAAAAATGGTAGACGCATTTGAAAAAAGACTAAATACTAATTAAGAGTATTTACTTGAACATATTTCTAATAAGCAATCAAGTGCACAATCAATAGAAGCTAATCTGATACTTTCTCTTGTTCCTTTATGAGGCGATAAACCGCTATCCATAGATTGTTGAAATTTTTTATTTTTATAATGGTATAATGCTACATAAACTTCTCCTACTTTTTTGTATTTTGTTGCTCCTACAGGACCAGCTATACCTGTAATCCCAATTCCTATATTTGCATTTGCTTTTATCACTACAGAGTGCGCCATTGCACGTGCTATTTCAATACTAACTGCTCCATATTTTTTTATTTTATTTCTTGAAATACCAAGCATTTTTTCTTTAGATAAATTAGAATATGTAACATATCCACAAGAAAAAATTTTTGACGAATTAGGAAAAGATGTTATTAAAGAAGATAACATTCCTCCTGAACAAGACTCAGCAAATGCTAATTTAATTCTTTTTTTTAAGCAAAGTTTAAAAACTTTTTCTGCTTTATTCTTAATCTTGATAGGGAACATATCTAAATAATAATATTAATTATGTAAATTGCCAATAAAGCATAACCAGCTGCGATTATATCATCAAAAATAATACCGAATGCATTTGGGTACTTTTTTTCAAAGTAATTTATTGGCATAGGTTTATAAATATCAAAAATTCTAAAAAAAACAAAAC
>CAYOOR010000044.1:0-4431 GCA_964405695.1 uncultured Alphaproteobacteria bacterium | reverse complement strand
CCAAGAAAGGTCTGCCCCAGAAAAAAAGTTATCCCCAGAAAAGTCTGCATTAGAAAGGTTTGCCCCAGAAAGGTCTGCCCCAGAAAGGTTTGCATTAGAAAGGTCGCATCCTTCCATATCAGGATAATAACTTTCCCAGTTAGATTCGTTGCATTGGCTGTATGCCACACTTAGTAGTAGTGTTGTAAAAGTTAAGTTTAATAGTAAGTTTTTCATTGTCTGCCCCTATTATTAGTTAATCTATAAAATTTAAAATGCCTCTTACTTCGCAAGAAACAAGAGGCATTTTTCTTAGAATCATCAGCATGATTTTAATTTATTACTTGATAAGCATAAGCTTTGCGCTGCTCACCACGCCATCGATATTTAATCGCGCAAAGTAAACACCACTAGCCTGGTCACCACCATCCCATGTGAATGAGTGTGAGCCCTCGGTAAGAACGCCACACCACAGATTAGAAACCTCCTGACCGTTTGCGTTGTACACGCTCACTGTCGCGAATCTCTCTTCTGCAATATCCACCATTATATTGGTTGATGGGTTAAATGGATTTGGATACACACTTGATATCAAGTAGCTATCAGGAGTGATATCGCTTTCCACGGTTAATGTACCAAGCTGATATATTTCGTTTGATGACCACACTGGAGCATCCACACCAAGAACAAACTCTTCGCCCGTTGAGTTTTTAATCACTCTAAACTCTGGAGCGCTCTGGTCGCTGCAGTATCCAGCAGTAGCAAACGAGCCATCTGATCCCATCGCTGGGATATCAGTGAAGCTGCCTGCCCACTCTCTGGCACCAACCAGAACATTGTCATTGTACGCAAGAACAATATCGCCGTTCTCAATTCTAGAGCCATCCTCAAAAAGAACATCCTCAATAAAGTAGAAGGCCTGCTGTGTAGATTGAACGTATCCAAAGTCATCAGCAGAGTAATCTGTCTGGATTCTGGAGCTGGTTTCATCTACAATAAATTCAAATTCAACCGCAGCGTCAACCTTTGCCCAGTATCCTTTTCCACCTTCAAAGGCAGATAAGCTACCCACCCAGCCAAGAACTGGATTTGGACTCGCTGCAACACCCTCACCAATCACACCAGTGAACGATCCTTCAACATCATCCGGGATTGCAGTTGCAAGGTCTACCTCATTCGCACTTGGGAATGAAATTAAATTTGCACCAAAGTGAAGGCTGTAGGTCGTGGCCGATGCATCAAGGGCAGTCGCGCCCTCTAGGCATAGCTGAGAACTTTCAGACACTTTTACCCAGTATCCTGATGTTGGAGAGACTTCAGACAAGCTACCAACCCAGCCAAGAACCGGATTTGGACTCGCTGCAACACCCTCACCAATCACACCAGTCACAATACCATCAAGTGATGACATCATGTTGCCAATTGAGATATCATCTGGAAGACCATAGAAACTCACCAGATTTGCACCAAAGTGAAGATCAAGGCAGTAGTCTATTGTATCTGGGCCACTCTCACATGAACCATCATCGATGGTTGCATCTGGATTGTAGTTGTCCGCAGACTCATCGGTACACCCATACACAAAATCAGGTACACCCTCTTCCTCTATCTCACTCTCAGTTTCATCTAGAGCCTCATTAATATCATCCTCTCCATCAAACTCAGTTTCAGCCAACTCTTCTTCTGTTAGCGTGATTGTATAGTCAATTGTAATATCCACATCATCTCTGGATGAGGTATTAACGGTAATCTCTGTCACCTCAACAGAACCCTCAGGAAGGTCAAGCTCCGTCTCAATGAAGGATTCAAAATCTTCTTCAAATGCCTCTAAATCATCAAGAACAGATTCATCGACAGATGTATCTAAGCTTGATTCGATGTACACCTCGCAGCTAGTGCCGTCGCCTTCACACACACCACAGTCATCAAGCCCTGCAGATCCACCGCACTCACCCGCGCAGTCATCATACAAGCAAGATCCATCATTTTCTGTTGCATCTGGATTGAAGTTACATGCACCCGAATCGGTACAACCTGAGATAATCTCTTCGCCAACCTCAGCGCAATCACCCACAAACACTGATGGGAGAAGATTACCTAGAGGATCTGAGATAACAATCTCATCAATGCATGCTGTATTGGTACCAGGGTAATCACAAGTATAATCAATATTAATTAAAACACCTGAACCAGCAGGAATCGTGCTGCCTGTAAATGAAAATCCAAGTACCATTCCACCGGACCCTGTGTTAGATGTAGATACGGTAAATCCACTCTCTTCAGCAAGACCACCAAACGCACCACCAAAGGTTGCGATACTAGGAATAGCAAACTGGAATCCGCCCACCTCAGCAGGAGTATCAATTAGGATTTCCAGTGAGGTCGCACCAACTTCACCAAATGAAAGTGCAACAGTACAGGTAGAGCCATCTCCACCACAAATGCCACAATCATCAAGCTCTGCAGAACCACCACACTCACCATTACAATCTTCACCTGCTGTACAGTTTCCATCACAGTCATAATTTTCTTCAGCGTATGTACAGGAGCCATCATCGCTGTTGGCGCCCTCATCGTAGTTACACGCATCAGAGTCTGTACATCCATAGAAAGTAGGTATAGGGAAACTCACAGATAGCGCTTCACCCGCATAATCTGAGAATATAAAGTCAGACATGCAGCTCTCACTCACATCACCATCAAGAACCACGAGCGTTCCTTCGCCCGCTGGAACCACAGATCCAGTAAACGAGAATGCAAGAACAGCTGAGCCACTTGCTGAGATTGTAAAGCCATTGGCCGCAGCGTCACCGCCGCTTGCACCTTCCACACATCCATTGTGACTAAATTGAAATCCTGCGATGTCATCAGTACTTGAATAGTTTAGATTTCCACCATCTAGGGTCAAGCAAACCTGAGTTCCATCTGGACACTCTAAATCACAAGATGAGTTATCGCCATTACACTCTCCACAGAGGTCAAGGTCTGCAGATCCGCCACACTCACCCGCGCAATCATATTCATTAAATTCACAGTCTGGATACTCATCTGAGCAGTCTTCAACGTAGGATGGTCCTTCCTCTCCATCATCAAAGCCTGAAGTCAAAGGAAATCCACCTATATCTGAAAATATAAAGTTTGATAGACAGTCTTGTGTGACATCACCAGCAAGAACCACCAAGGTCCCTTCACCAGCCGGAATAACAGATCCTGTGAATGAGAAAGCAAGAACAACATCGCTGCTGGCTGAAATCGTAAAGCCATTGGCCGCAGCATCACCGCCAGTTGCGCCTTCCACGCATCCGTTGTGTCCAAACTGAAATCCTGCAATGTCAGCGGAACTTGAATAGTTTAGATTCCCACCATCAAGAGTCAAACAAACATCCGAGTCACAGTCTCTGCTGTTATCTGGGGTGATACACTCATCCATCTCTGTGCCTGGGTTACCAAGGCCATCACCATCTGTATCTTCACAGTAGGTAACGATATAAGAGTTACCTCCGCAGACACCTGCGCAATCGGTATCAACAACACAGTTGCCATCGCAATCAAAATTTTCTTCTGGGCCGCTGCCTTCACACACGCCACACTCATCTTCCTGGGCATCACCATCACACACACCTGCGCAATCTTCCACAGCGCTGCCACCGCACTCATCATTACAATCTACGTCCACTGTGCAATTTCCATCGCAATCAAAATTTTCTTCAGCGTACTCACAGGAGCCGTCATCTGCGTTTGCGCTCTCATCATAGTTACAGGCCTCTTCATCGGTACAACCCGAAACCTGAACAAAAGGAAAACTCACAGACAGCGCCTCGCCATCAGCATCAGAGAATATAAAATCTGACATACAATCTTCAGTGACATCGCCATCAAGAACCACCAATGTTCCATCGCCCGCTGGAACCACAGAACCTGTAAATGAGAATGCCAGTACAGTTGAGCCGCTTGATGAAATCGTGAAGCCATTGTCTGCGGCATCACCGCCACTGGCACCTGTTATGCATCCATTGTGAGCAAATTGAAATCCTGCAATATCATCCGTGCTTGAGTAGTTAAGGTCGCCACCATCAAGGGTTAGACACACCTGAGTGCCATCTGGACACGAAGCCTCTTCTCCGTCATCGCCACCATCATCAGTATCATATGAAGCAAATTCTACATTTAAAGGGCCTCCATCGGCATCAGAGAATATTAAATTTGAAATACAGTCCTCGCTCACCTCACCATCAAGGACCACTAGAGTCCCTTCGCCGGCTGGAATAACAGATCCGGTAAATGAAAATGCTAAGACCGTTGAACCGCTGGCTGAGATAGTAAAACCATTGGCCGCAGCGTCACCGCCACTTGCACCTGCTACACAGCCATCGTGAGAAAATTGAAATCCCGCAATATCAGCGGAACTTGAATAGTTCAAGTATCCAGCATCCAGGCTCAGGCAAGCTACGA
>CAYOOR010000043.1:0-3610 GCA_964405695.1 uncultured Alphaproteobacteria bacterium | reverse complement strand
TAATCAAAAAAACTTCTAAAAAAAAAAAAATAAAAGATTTTAAAATGGCATTCGATAAAGTTTTAAAAAAAGGAAAAATACCTGTTATATCTGAAATAAAAAAGAAATCTCCTAGTCAAGGTGAAATTAATAAAAATTTTAACCCAGTAAAAATAGCAAAAAATTATCAAAAAAATGGCGCAGCTTGTTTATCAGTATTGACTGATGAAAAATATTTTGGTGGATCTTTAAATCATTTAAAATTAGTTAAAAAAAAAACAATTTTACCTATTCTTAGAAAAGATTTTATTATAGATAATTATCAAATATTAGAGTCAAAACATTCAGGAGTTGATTGCATTTTACTAATAATGGCAGCTCTTGAAAAAAAACAAGCAAAAGAATTAGAACAAACTGCTATTGAATATGGTTTAAATGTTTTACTTGAGGTTCATAATGAAAAAGAATTAGATCAAGCATTAGAATTAAAAAGTAATTTTATTGGAATAAACAATAGAAATTTAAAAACATTAAAAATAAATATTAATAATACAAAAAAACTGATAAAAAAAATTCCTAAGAATAAATATGTTATATCTGAAAGTGGAATTAAAAGTATTGATGATATGATTGATTTGTGGTCCTATGGTATAAAAGGTTTTTTAATTGGAGAAACACTACTAAAAAATCAGTCTAATTTGAAAGATTTTTTAAATGTCAAAACAAAATAAAAAAATTGTAAAAATGATTGATGTAGGAGCTAAGAAAGTTACTAAAAGAATAGCTGAAGCTGAATCATTTATTAAATTAAGTGCTAATACAAAAAAAAAAATTTATAAAAATAAAATAATTAAAGGGGATGTCATTTCAGTTGCTAAAACCGCTGGTATTTTAGCAGCAAAGAAAACATTTGATGTAATCCCTCTTTGTCATCAAATTCCATTAAATTCAGTTGAAATAAATATAAATAATAAAAAAAATGGTTTACAAATAATTTCAAAATGTAGTAGTTCAGCAAAAACAGGCGTTGAAATGGAAGCATTATTAGCTGTAACTGTCACATCTCTTACAATTTATGATATGTGTAAATCATTAGATAAATCTATTGAAATAACAAAGATTCGTTTAAATTCAAAAAAAGGCGGAAAATCAGGTAATTATAAGAGATAAAACTTGCTTGAAATGTACCACTTTTGTTCTTATAATATACATATGCTAACAAAACAACAAAATAAATTATTTATTTTTTTAAAAGAAAGAATTAAAAAAACTAATTTAAGCCCATCTTTTGAAGAAATGAAAGTTGCTATGGGTTTAAAATCAAAATCTGGAATTCAATGATTAATTGATGGTTTAGTAGATAGAGGTTTTATAGAAAAAAAAAATAATAAAAAAAGAGCAATAAATATTTTAAACAAGTCTTTTACTAAGAAGCATAATAATTTAATTAATCTTCCTTTATTAGGTAATATAGCAGCTGGAAATCCAATTGAAGCAATAGAAAATTCAAATGAAAATATTGAAGTACCTTCTAATCTAATTTCTTCTAATAAAAAGAATTATGTTCTTCAAATTAACGGGGATTCAATGATAAATAAAGGTATTGTTGATGGTGATAAAGCTATTATTGAATATTGTGAGAACGCAGAAAATGGCGATATTGTAGTTGCTTTAATTAACAACAACGAAGTTACGTTAAAAAAATTAAAAAAAGATAAAGACAAAATACATTTAATACCTGAAAATCAAAATTATCAAACTCAGTCATTTAATTTTGATGAAATTAAGATTCAAGGTAAATTAAAAGGAATTATTAGAAGCTATTAAATTATTTCTTAAATAATTCAATATTTCATGTATAAATAAGATTTCTTAATAAAGCCTAAATAATATGAAAATTGTAACAAGATTTGCACCCTCACCTACTGGAAACTTACATATTGGAAGTGCCAGAACAGCACTTTTTAATTGGTTATTTGCAAAAAATACTAATGGAAAATTTTTACTAAGAATTGAAGATACAGATAAAGTTAGGTCAACTAAAGAGTCTATTAATAAAATAATCGATGGTTTAAAATGGTTAAACTTAGAATGGGATAAAGAAATAATTTACCAATCTAAAAATCAAAAAAGACATAAAGAACTAGCTGAAGAATTATTGTCCAAAGGATTAGCTTACAAATGTTTTTGTTCTGAAGATGATTTAAATAAAATGCGTGAAGAAGCTAAAATATTAAAAAAACCATATAGATATAATAGAATGTGGAGAGAAAAAAATCCTAATGAAGCTCCTAAAAATATTGAACCAGTTATAAGAATTAAGGCGCCTATAAAAGGAGAGAGTGTAATAGATGACATTATCCAAGGAACAATAACTGTTTCAAATGAAGAAATGGATGATTTTATAATTATGCGTTCAGATGGCACACCTACTTACATGTTATCAGTGGTAGCAGATGATTATGATATGGAAGTAACTCATATTGTAAGAGGACACGACCATCTTACAAATACTTTTAGACAAAATATAATTTATGATGCTTTAAAATGGGGAAAACCAAAGACTGCACATATTCCTTTAATTCATGGATCAGATGGTAGCAAAATGTCAAAAAGACATGGAGCTATTGATGTTGAAGAATATAAAAATAAAGGAATTTTACCTAAAGCATTAATTAATTATATGCTGCGTCTGGGATGGAGTCATGGAGATGATGAAATAATTTCATTAGAAAAAGCTATTAAATGGTTTAGTTTAGAAAAAATAGGTAAATCTCCAGCGAAATTTGACAATGATAAATTAATAAGCGTTAACAGCCATTATATTAAAGAATTAGATAATAATAAAATAATTTCATTTCTTGAAAATTATTATAATAAAGAATATAAAATTAAAATTGATGATATTTCAATAAAAAGGCTGAACTTAGGTTTAAATGATATAAAATCAAGATCACGTGATCTTATACAACTAGCAGAAATGTCTTTGTTTTACTGTAGTAAATTTCCAATATCAATATCAAAAAAAGCACAAAAATTAATAAATAAAGCAGATAATAAAATTTTAAAAGATTTACTAGAAAAATTAGAAAATATCAAAAATAATTTTAAAAAAAATGAAATTGAAAAAATAATATCCAAATTTCTTTCAGAAAAAGGTTTAAAATTATCTGATATTATCCAATATATAAGAGCAATGATTACCGGTTTAGATGTAAGTCCTAGAATTTATGATATAATGGAAATACTTGGATATGATGAAATTAAGCTTAGAATGGAGAATTTTATAAATGGATAAAAGAATAAATAATAAATTAGTTAAAATTAAACTTCCTAATAATAAAGAAGTTAATTTACCTTTAATTGAATCAACTTCAGGCCCTGATGTTTTAGATGTTAGAGATTTATACAAAAAAACGGGTTATTTTACATTTGATCCTGGTTATTTATCAACAGGAAGTTGTGAATCAAAAATTACTTTCATAGATGGTACAAAGGGTATTTTATTGCATAGAGGTTATAAAATTGAAGATTTAGCAAAACACGCAGATTTCATGGAAGTTTCATATTTATTACTTCATGGTGAGTTGCCTAATATAAAACAAAAAGAAAGATTTGAGAAAATTATTAG
>CAYOOR010000042.1:0-5585 GCA_964405695.1 uncultured Alphaproteobacteria bacterium | reverse complement strand
GGATTTGGATTATCTAGTGAATTTAGTAGTTCTATAGATTGTGTTACTGGAACTTTCAGTAAAGCTTTAGGTAGCTTTGGTGCATATATTGCATGTAGTAATAAACTTAAATCATTTTTAATTAACAAATGTCCTAGTTTTATTTATTCAACTTCTTTGCCATTTAGTTTATTAGCCTCAATTCATTCTGCTATAAAAATTATTCCTAAATTAAATAATGAAAGAAAGAAATTAATTAAAAATTCTTTTTATTTTAGAAAAATATTAAAGAATAATAATTTTAATATTGGTTCTTCTCAAACACATATAATTCCAATAATTATTGGCGATCCATTGCAAACAATAAAAATATCTCAAAAATTAGAAAATGATGGGTTTTATATTGTATCAATAAGGCCACCTACTGTAACTTTAAACAGTTCTAGATTAAGATTATCTTTATCTAGTTTACATACTAAAAAGAATATAAAAGATTTATTTAATTCATTAAAATTAATTAAAGAAAGTTTTTAATTATGACTAATAATAAAGGTTTTTTTATAACTGGAACTGATACAGGAGTTGGAAAAACTTTTTTTACTTCAATTTTATTACAAAAATTTAATTATGATTATTGGAAACCAATCCAAACAGGTAATTTTATTGATAATGACACATTAAATTTAAAAAAAATATTAAATTCAAATCATATTAAATTTCATAAATGTTCTTATTCATTAAAAAAACCATTATCCCCTCATTTAGCATCAAAATATCAAAATATTATAATTAATATCAATAAAATTAGAAAACCTAAAACTTTTAAACCATTAATAGTTGAAGGAGCAGGAGGCATTCTTGTACCTTTAAATAAAAAAAAATTAATTATTGATTTAATAAAAAAATTTAGATTACCAGTTATAATTGTTTCTAAATCAATTCTTGGGACAATTAATCATACTTTAATGACTATAGAAATATTAAAAAAAAATAAGATAAATATATTTGGCGTTGTGCTTAATAATATAAAGAAAAAGAAAGAAGGTGATGAAAATGCAAAATCAATTGAATATTTTGGAAAAACAAAAGTTTTAGTTAAAATTCCATCAATAAAAAATATAAGTAAAAAAAAAATTTTAAACTTATCAAATAAAAAATCTTTCAATAAATTTAAATTATGAAAAATTCACAATCAATTAAATTGGATCAAGAACATATTTGGCATCCATTCACACAACATAAAATTTCTCCAATACCAATTAAAATAGTATCTGGCAAAATGACAAAAATCCGGGATGAAAATGGAAAATCATATATTGATTTAATATCTTCATGGTGGGTTAATGTTCACGGACATTCTAATCCAGATATAGCTAAAGCGATTTACAAACAATCTAAAAAATTAGAACAAGTTATTTTTGGTGGTTTTACACATGACCCTGCAATAAATCTAGCAAAAAAGATTACAGATATATTACCTAAAAATTTAAAAAAAGTCTTTTTTTCTGATAATGGTTCAACGGCTGTTGAAGTAGCTTTAAAAATTGCTTATCAATATTGGTTCAATCAAAATAAAAAAAAGAAAACCTTTATCGCATTCAAGAATGCATATCATGGTGATACAGTTGGCGCAATGAGCTTGGCTTCGGGCTCTGATTTATTTTCAGTTTTTAAAGATTTATTTTTTAAAATAAAATTATTTGATTACCCATCTACTTGGCATGGAGATAAAGAAATAGAAAAAAAAGAAAATTTAATATTAAAAAAAATAGATAATGAATTAGAAAAAAATAATGATATTGCTGGTTTAATAATAGAACCATTAATACAAGGTTCGGGAGGTATGAATATTTGTAGAAATATTTTTATACAAAAATTATCAAGATTATTAAAGAAACATAATAATCTTTTAATTTATGATGAAGTAATGACAGGTTTTGGAAGGACAGGTGATTTTTTTGCTTGTTTAAAAACAAAAACAAAACCAGATATTATTTGTCTTTCAAAAGGTCTGACAGGCGGATTTCTTCCTTTATCTTTAACAATAACGACTAATAAAATATTTAATAATTTTTTAGGTGATAATTTTGATAAAGCATTACCTCATGGACATTCTTTTACAGCTAATCCAATTGGTTGTGCTGCTTCAATTGCTTCATTAAATTTATTTAAATCAAAAAAAATTTTCAAAAAAATTAAAAATATTGAGAAAAATCATTACAGTTTTAAAAAAAAATTATTGAAGTTAGAGAAAATCGAGAAAATTAGAATATGTGGAACAATTATTGCTTTTGATATTAAAGGTTTTGGTTCTGGTTACAAAGCTATTATTCCAAAAAAATTAAAAGATTATTTTTTAAAAAAAGGATTATTATTAAGACCATTAGGAAATGTACTTTATATTATGCCACCTTATTGTATTTTAAAAAAAGAATTAAAATATGCTTATAAAATAATTTACGAAGGTTTAAAAAAAATTTAAATGAGATTAGATCATATAATTAATGAAAAATTTGAACCTATTTCAAATTCAATTTCTAATATTATTTTTTATAGTATCGATTATGGCGAAGCTCAAATAAAATTAATAGTTGTTTGGCTTTTTATTGCAGCATTATTTTTTAGTTTTTATTTAAAATTTGTAAATATTTGGGGATTTAAACATTCTATAGATCTTATCTCTGGTAAATTTAGAAATAGATTTGATAAAGCTCGAGGTGAAGTGACACATTTTCAAGCATTAACAGCTGCATTATCTGGAACTGTTGGTTTGGGTAATATTGCAGGAGTAGCTGTTGCAGTGTCTTTGGGTGGGCCAGGAGCAACCTTATGGATGATTTTTGCTGGCTTTCTTGCAATGGCTGCAAAGTTTGTTGAATGCTCTTTAGGATTGAAGTATAGAATTTTTAATAAAAATGGAACTGTATCAGGAGGACCAATGTATTATTTAAGCAGAGGTCTTGGAAATATTGGATATATTAAATTAGGAAAGATTCTAGCTATTTCATTTGCCATTTTTACAGTTTTTGGTTCTTTTGGAGGTGGAAACATGTTCCAATCTAACCAAGCTTTTAAACAATTAATTACAGCAACTGGTGGAGATGCGAGTGTATTTAATGGCTATGGTTGGTTATTTGGATTTATTCTTTCAATTATTGTTGGTGTTGTAATAATTGGTGGCATAAAAGGTATTGCTAGAGTTACTGAAAAAGTTGTCCCATTAATGGGTGGTATTTATTCTTTAGCAGCATTAGTAATAATTTTTATAAATTATGAAATGTTACCTAGTGCTCTGCATAGTATATTTACAAAAGCTTTTTCTCCTGAAGCAGGAATGGGTGGAATATTAGGAGTTCTTATTGTTGGTTTTCAAAGAGCAACGTTTTCAAATGAAGCTGGAATTGGTTCAGCTCCAATAGCTTATTCAGCTGTAAAAAGTAATGATCATATGTCTGTTGGTTTTGTTTCACTTTTTGAACCTTTTTTTGATACAGTAGTAATATGTACTATGACAGCATTAGTCATAATTATTTCTGGTGTTTACGATTCAAACACTGGAATTTCAGGTGTTGAATTAACATCTCAAGCATTTAAAAAAGATATAAGTTGGTTTCCATATATATTGTCTTTAGCTGTTATTTTATTTGCTTTTTCTACAATTATTACCTGGTCATATTATGGAATGAAAGCATGGACTTATTTAGTAGGCAATAATATTTTTGCTGAAAATTTTTATAAAATTATTTTTTGTTTATTTATAATAGTTGGGGCGGCATCAGATTTAGGTAGCGTAATTCATTTTTCTGATGCAATGATTTTTGCAATGGCATTTCCTAATGTAATAGGAATGTATTTTTTAGCATCTGGACTTAAAAAAGATTTAAAAAATTATAAAAAAAAGTTTATATAATTTTATATCAAAGATATAAGATTAATAATGGAAAAAAAAATAATAACAATTGCTTCTGATCATGCAGGTTATGAATTAAAAAATTCATTAAAAAAAGAAATTGCTGATATTGGTTTTAAAATTTTAGATTGTGGAACAAAATCTGATGAATCTGTTGATTATCCCGATTTTGCAAAACTAGCAGTTGAAAATATTTTAAAAAAAAAAAGTGATCTTGCAATCTTAATATGTGGTTCTGGTATAGGAATGTCGATGACAGCCAATAGATTTAAGGGTATCAGAGCAGCTTTGTGTCATAATACTAATGAGGTTAAAATGGCAAGACAACATAACAATGCAAATGTTTTGGTACTTGCAGGCAGACAAATAGATGTAGACGAAGCTAAAAATTGTTTTAAAATATTTGTTAACACCTCTTTTGAAGGTGGACGACACAAAAAACGTATAGATAAAATTGATTAACTATATATATTATTTTTAAATTATGACATTAAACACAGATACAAAATCAAATTTATTTCAGGATCAATTAACGTCTACAGATCCTGAAATAACAGAAGCTTTACAAAAAGAACAGATAAGACAATCTGATCAAATTGAATTAATTGCTTCTGAAAATATTGCTTCTTTAGCAGTTATTCAAGCTCAAGGTTCAGTAATGACGAACAAATATGCCGAAGGATACCCAGGTAAAAGATATTATGGAGGATGTGAGTATTACGATATTGTTGAAAATATTGCTATAGAAAGAGCTAAGAAAATTTTTAATTGTTCTTATGCCAATGTACAACCAAATTCTGGTTCCCAAGCTAACCAAGCAGTAATGCTTGCCTTGATAAACCCGCATGATACAGTCGTTGGAATGTCTTTAGATGCTGGTGGTCATTTAACACATGGTGCAGCACCAAATGTTTCTGGTAAATGGTTTAATGCTGTTCAATATGGTGTTAAAAAAGAAGATGCACTTTTAGATTATGATCAAATAAAAAAACTTGCATTAGATAATAAAACAAAATTAATAATTGCAGGAGGTTCAGCCTATCCTAGAATTATAGATTTTAAAAAAATTAGAGAAATTGCTGATAAAGCTGGTGCTTATTTTTTAGTTGATATGGCACATTTTGCTGGGCTAGTTGCCGGTGGAGAATATCCAAGTCCATTTCCGCATGCTCATGTTGTAACAACAACAACACATAAAACATTAAGAGGCCCACGTGGTGGAATGATTTTATCAAATGATGAAGAATTAGGAAAAAAATTTAATTCTGCTGTTTTTCCTGGAATGCAAGGTGGCCCTTTAATGCATGTTATAGCTGCTAAAGCAGTTGCTTATGGTGAAGCATTACAGCCAAGTTTTAAAGAATATATTATTGATGTAGTTAAATATGCTAATATTTTATCATCTACTTTATTAAATAGAGGTGTTGATATTGTATCTGGTGGAACAGATACTCATCTTACGCTTGTTGATTTAAGACCTAAGAAATTGACAGGTAAAGATGCAGAGGCAAGTTTAGAAAGAGCTGGACTAACTTGTAATAAGAATGGAGTTCCTTTTGATCCAGAAAAACCTTGGATAACATCAGGTGTTAGATTAGGAAGCCCTGCAGGAACAACTAGAGGATTTAAAGAAAATGAATTTGAAATTATAGGAAATTTAATAGGTGATGTCTTAGACGGCTTACAAAAAAATTTA
>CAYOOR010000041.1:0-11350 GCA_964405695.1 uncultured Alphaproteobacteria bacterium | reverse complement strand
ACATAACGCAGTTGATAAAATTGCTGGCTATATGTATAAGCATTCAATCTCTCCAGCAGATAAAATATTTTATACAACTGGGAGACTTACTAGTGAAATGATTATTAAAACTGTAAAAATGAAAATACCAATTTTAATATCAAGAAATGGATTTACCTCTTGGGGTGTTGATTTAGCAAAAAAAGCAAATTTAACTCTTATAGGAAGAACCAAAGGAAAAAGATTTATTGCATTGTCAGGATTTGAAAGAATTATTTATGATACAAAATAATAAAAAAATTCTTGGTTTAATATTAGCCGGTGGTTTATCAAGAAGAATGGGAAATAAAAACAAATTTTTAAAAAAAATAAATAACAATATTATTATTGATTTGATTATTAGTAGGGCAGAAAAACAGGTATCTTACCTAATATTAAATACTAATGATAAAATACCTTATTTATCAAAATTTAAATTAAAAGAAATACCAGATTTAATTAAAGGTTATCATGGACCATTAGTTGGTATTTTATCTGGAATGGAATGGGCTAGAAAACAAAAAGAAAAAATAGACTATCTAGCAACCTTTTCTTGTGATGCACCTTTTTTTCCTGAAGATTTAATACAAAAATTGTTAAAAGAAATAACAGATCAAAATTTAGATATTGTTATTCCTAAATATAAAAATCAAAAACATCCAGTTTTTGGTTTATGGTCTTTAAATCTAATAGATTCATTAAGAGAATACATTTTAGAAGAAAAAATGAAAAAAATTGATACTTGGATTTTTAAAAATAATTATAAAATTATCGATTTTAAAAATAAGAAATACGACCCTTTTTTCAACATAAATACTCCTGAAGATCTTGAAAAAGCAAATTCTATTTCATTAAAATTTAATATTTAATTTTTTTAAAATTAAAAATTAATAGAGAAAAAACTAGTATTGAATTTATTAAAAAAAACATGTTTATGTCATGAATGCCTAAAATTAGAATTAATAAAATAAATCCAAAATTAGAAATTTTTTTATTATTACTATAGAAAAATTCCCTAGATATATAAATTAAAATAGGTATTGCAACATAAAGTTCATAAAAAGCTATCCTTGGTAAACAAATTGTTATTAAGAGAACACAAAAAGCTAAAAAAATATTTTTTTTTGGAAAAATATAATTTTTTTTTAAACCAAATAAAAAAAATATACAAAAAATTAATATTGAACTAGAAAAAAACCAAAATAAGTTTGAAAATATTGATGGTCCAGATGGAAAATAAATATTAAATAAAGAAAATATTCTTGATGGTATTTGTTCGTTAATCGACATAATTCCAAGACCTCCGCCAAAAGAAGAAAACCAAATATTTTCTTTCATTGCTTTCATTGTATTTAAAAAATCAAAAAAAATATTTTGATTTAAAAAATAATCGATGGAGTAAATAGAAATTAAACAAAGACATGTAATTAAAAATATTTTAAAAAATTCTTTTCCTTTATAAATTAAACCTACAATTGTAAAAAAAAAGAAATGTGGCTTTATTAAAGATGCTAATAAAATAAAAAAGGAAAACTTTTTTAAATTATTTTTTTCAAGCAGTACTAATGCATATGATATTAAAGTAAAACTTAAAATAGATACATTTCCAGTTAAAAGACTTTGAAAAAAAATTCCACCAAAAGAGAATAATAAAATTGCTAAATAAAAAAAATAATTTATTTTTTTAGCAAATAAAATCTTAGTATTTTTATATATGAAAAAAGTACAAACAATTACAGTTGCTAGCCAAATTTTTTTTAAATCAATAAATTCTAATGAATTAAATAATGAAAAAAATTTTACTAATGGAATAGTGTAATTATATGCAAAAGCTTCGTTTAAATTAATAGCTTCTTTAGTACAATTTGCTATAGGATTGTTTGCAAATAATCCATAAGGAGAATTACCTAATGAATAAATTTTACCAGCACAGTAGTTAACTGCTAAATCCCAAAAAACTTCCCTATCTCCTATTATATATTTTTTGTAGAACCAGTTTAAAATATTTATTGAAGATAAAAAAAGAATTAAACTTAATATATTTTCCTTTGTAATAAATTTTTTCATAAATATTTAGTATTATTATAAGTTATAAAGAAAATTAGATAATTTATCTATGAATAAAAACTTTTATCCTATTTTATTGACTGGTGGGAACGGTCTTTTTGGCAGTACTTTTTTAAAAAAAAATAAAAGAATAAAAAAAAGAATAATTTCACCCAGTAGTTTAGAATTAAATATCACAAATAAGAAAAAAGTTTCCGCTTATTTAAATAAGTATAAGCCTAAAATAATAATTCATGCTGCAGCTTTAGTAGGTATAAAAGCTTGTGAAGATAATAAAATTTTATGTAGAAAAATAAATATTATTGGGACAAAAAATATTGCTTCTTATGCACAAAAAAATAATATTAGATTTATTTATATTTCAACAGATTATGTTTTCGATGGCAAAAAAGGTAATTATTCTGAGAAAGATAAACCTAACCCACAATCAATATATGCAAAATCAAAGTTTGAAGGGGAAAAAATTATTAAAAAATTAAAAAATTATTTAATTATAAGAACATCTTTTTTTTCTAAAAAAAAATGGAAATACAAAGAGGCTTTTGTTGATCAGTATACTTCTAGATTAGAAATAGAAAGTTTAGTTGTAAAATTAAATAAAATAATTTTTTCAAATTTTAAAGGCTTAATACATATTGCTGGTAAAAGACAAAGTTTATATAAAATAGCAAAAATAATTGATAAAAAGACAAAACCTATTAGTTTAGAAAATTATAAAAAGCTTAAGATTCCAAAGGATATTAGTTTAAATATATCAAAATGGAAATTATTTTTAAATTCAGAAAATAGACGTTAATTTTATGAAAAAAAAATTATTAATTTTTATTCCAGCTTACAATGTAGAACATCAAATTTTAGATGTTTTAAAAAAGATTCCTGTTAAAAAATTAAAAATTTATGAAATTGAATTATTAATAATTAATGATTTTTCAACTGACGCAACTTTAAACGAAATAAAAAAATTTAAAAATAAAGAATTAAAAATTACTATTTTTACAAATAGATCAAATTTAGGATACGGTTCAGTGCAAAAATTAGCGTATTTTTATGCTATTAAAAATAATTTTGATATCATCGCTATGCTTCATGGCGATGGACAATATGATCCTAAATTATTACCAAAATTAATAGATCCTATAAATAAAAATAATGCTGATGCAGTTTTTGGCGCTAGAATGCATTCTTCTTTAAAAGCTCTAAAAGGTAAAATGCCATTTCACAGATTTTTAGGAAATAAAATAATTACTAAAATTCAAAATTTTTTATTAAATTCAAAAATAAATGAATTTCATAATGGATATAGGGTTTATTCTATTAAAGCTTTGAGGTCTGTTCCATTTCATCTTAATTCTTCATATTATCATTTTGATACAGAAATAATTATTCAATTATTATTATCTAATTTAATAATAAAAGAAATTCCAATTAATACTATTTATGGATCAGAAAAATCTTATTTAAATGTTTTTAAATATGGCTTTAATGTTTTAAAAACAACTTTAGTTGGTAGATTACAAAATTTTGGAATTTTTTATGAAAGAAAATTCGATATAGAAAGATTTAGAAAAGGAAAAGTGGAATACAGAAATAAAAAAAGTTTTAATAGTTCACACAGTAAAACTTTAAAATTAATAAAACAAAATACTAAAATTCTAGATTTAAGTCTTAGCAATAAATTTTTTAGCGATGAATTAAAAAAAAAAAAATGTAAGGTTTTTTCTATTGATATTAATTCAATATTAAGTGAATTGACATATGAAAACTTAATAGATTCTAATATAGAAAAATATGATTTACCAATTAATGAAGATGTATTTGATACAGTTATTATTTTAAATGAATTACAAAGATTAAACGAACCAGAAGCATTTATTGAAATATTATCTAATTGGTTAAAAAAATCTCCAAATAGTCAAATTATTGTATCAACTACTAACATTGGATTTTTCATGATTAGATTTATGCTTCTTTTTGGTTTTTATAATCATGGAATTAAGGGTGTTTTAGATATAAGCCATAAAAGAAATTATACATTTTCTTCTTTAAAAAAATTATTTGAACAAAGTGGAAATTTTAAAGTTGAGAAGATGATTGGTATTCCAGCTCCTTTTCCTTTAGCAATAAAAAATAAATTTTTAAGTAAAATTTTATTATTTATAAATAATTTACTTATAAAAATATCTAAAGTTTTTTTTTCTTATGAAATTCTAGCAATTATTAAAACAAAAAAAAGTTTAGAAGATTTAATCAAATCTGCAGAAAAAAAAATAAGGTAATTATGAAAATTTTTATATCAGGAATTGCTGGTTTTTTAGGTAGTCATTTGGCTGATAAAATGATTTTACTTGGTCATAATGTTTCTGGCTGTGATAATCTTATAGGAGGTTATTTAGATAACATTCCTAAAAAAGCAAAATTTTATCAATACGATTGTAATGATTTAAATAAAATGAAACAAATAACGAAAGGTATTGATATTGTATTTCATTGCGCGGCGACGGCATATGAGGGTTTAAGTGTTTTTAGCCCGCATGTTGTTACAAAAAATATTGTAGGATCTTCAGTATCTTTAATAACTGCATCTGTATCAAACAAAGTTAAAAGAATTGTTTATTGTTCTTCTATGGCAAGATATGGAACAAATAAAGTCCCATTCGAAGAAAAAATGGAAACAAACCCTCAAGATCCTTACGGAATTGGTAAAGTTGCCGGGGAAGACTTTTTAAAAAATTTATGTACAGTTCATAATGTTGAGTGGGTTATTGCTGTACCTCATAGTATTATAGGACCAAGACAAAAATACGATGATCCATATAGAAATGTAGCAAGTATAATGATTAATTTGATGTTACAAAAAAGAAATCCGATTATTTATGGAGATGGAAAACAAAAAAGGTGCTTTTCTTTTGTAAATGATGATATAGATATTTTGGCTGAACTTGCATTTAGTAAAAAAGCAATAAGTGAAATATTTAATATTGGCCCAGATGATGAATTTATAACAATTAATGAATTAGCTACTACCATTGCTAATTTATTAAAATTTAATTTAAATCCTGTTTATAAAAAAGGAAGACCACAAGAAGTTTTTTTAGCTAATTGCTCAGCAAATAAAGCTAGAAAAATTTTTAATTATAAAACAAAATATTCATTAAAAGAGGGATTAATTGAAATGATTGATTATATAAAGAAAAGAGGAACCAGGCCTTTTAAATATCATATGGATTTAGAAATAATTAATGAAATTACACCTGAAACATGGAAAAAAAAACTTTTTTAATTAAAAATTTAGTAAGATAAAAGAATGAAATTAGGTATTTTTGATAAATATAAAACAACTCTTGGTCAAATTAATCATGTTAAAAAAGTTTTAAGTCAAACCAAACCAACGGCAATTAATTTTGAAATAGATTTAACTAATGGATGTAATCATAGGTGTTCTTTTTGTCAGTGGGGAAGTTATTTAGAATCTAACAGAGCAACATTAAAAAGTGAAATAGTATTAAAAACTTTACCAGAATTAATTAAATATGGAACTAAAGCAATTACTTGGACAGGCGGAGGTGAGCCAACAGTTCATAAAGATTTTTTTAGATTATTAAATATAGCTTATAAATTAGGATTAGATAATGGTTTATTAACAAATGGTTCTCTTTTAAAAGAAGAATATGACAAACAATTATTAAAACAATTAGTTTTTTTAAGAATTTCTATGGCTGGAGGTAATCGGAAAGCTTATCAAAAAGTGCAGGGCAGGGATGATTTTGACAAAGTTATTAATAATTTAAAAAGAATTGGAGATTTAAAAAAAAAAATAAAATCTAAAACAACATTAGGAGTGGCTTTTTTAGCAAATAAAGAAAATGCTGATAGCTTGGAGGATTTTGTTGAAACATTAATAAATTCAAATTGTGATTATTTACAAGTGAGAAGAGATAATTATATCAAAGAAAATGAGAAAAAATGGTGGGACAGTAATATAGGTAAAAAGTGTGAAGAATTAGTAAAATATACTAGACCAAAGGGTATGGATATATTAACAGAAGGATATGTTACTTTTCAAAAATTTATTAAATACCCAAAAAAATGTTTTGCTCATAATTTTGTAATGGCAATTAATGCCGAAGGCTATGTAACTTTTTGTAAAAATACTAAAGATAATCCTAAATTTTATATTGGAAATTTAAATAAAGAAAGTTTTAAAAATATTTGGTTAAAATCTAAGATAAATAAAAAATTAGAAAATAATATAAAACCTTCAAATTGCGCCACATACTGTAAAAATATGCAAATTAATAAGGCAGTTGAAGATTTAATTAATAAAAAAGTTTCTTTAGATGAATTCAAAAATCAAAAAATAGATCATAAAAACTTTCCTTAAAAAATGAAAAAAGAAAAATTATTAATTTTTATAGTTGCTTATAATCATGAAAAAACTATTAAAAATGTAATTGATAGAATTCCTAAAAATTTAAAAAATATTTATAATTTAGAAATATTAATTATTGATGATAATTCTCAAGATAATACTTTTGAGATAAGTAAAAAAATAAAGGAAGACTATAAAAAAAAAAATATTTTTAAAATAAATATTTTTTATAATCCAATTAATCAGGGATACGGTGGAAATCAAAAATTAGGCTATCATTATGCCATAAAGAAAAAATTTAAGTATGTTGTTTTGCTTCATGGTGACGGACAATACGCGCCAGAAGTCCTACCTAGACTTTTAGATCAAACTTTTAAAAATAATATTGTAATGGGATCTAGAATGATAAATAAAAAGCTTGCTTTAAAGGGAGGCATGCCAGTTTATAAATTTATTGGAAATATAATCTTAACTAAGATACAAAATTTCTTACTTGGTACAAATTTAGCAGAGTTTCATACTGGGTATAGAATTTATTTAGTAAAATCACTTCAAAAAATCCCGTTTTATTTGAATACTAATGATTTTCATTTTGATACAGAAATATTAATACAATTAGTAATTAATAAAGATGTGATAAAAGAAATTTCAATTCCAACTTTTTATGGGGATGAAATTTGTCATGTTAATGGAATTAAATATGCATTTAATGTTTTAAGAATGACTTCAATAGCAAAATTTCAAAAAATATTTAGTTTTTCTTTAACAGAAAAATTTGATATTGAAAAAAAAACAAAAAAATATTTATTTTCATATAAAAAAGTTGATAATCTGTTAAATCTTTCGATGAAAAGAAAATAAATATTATTTTAGTATACTATCAATTTTTTTATTAAAAATTTTTTCCCAATTAGGCATTCGAAAATTAAGAAATTTTTCTAATTTTTTTATATCTAGAACTGAATTTAAAGGCCTTTTTGTTATATTTTTATTGCCTACCATTTTTTTATAATCTTCAGAATTCAAAGGTAATAAATCACAATTTTTATAATTTTTTTTCATTTTTTTATAAATTTTTTTGGCAAAATCATAATAATTAGTTTTTCCTTTTGCAGATAAGTTTAATATTTTTGGATTTTTTTTATTTATTATAATTTTTTTTAGAATTTTAATAGTAGTATTGCTTATAAATTCTGCATCATTAGGTGTTCCAATTTGATTATTTACTAAAAAAATTTTATTTAATTTTTTTATTTTATTTATTATTTTTTTTGGAAAATTTTCACCTGTTTTGTTATATATCCAATTTAATCTAAGAATTAAATATTTACATTTAGATTTTATAATTTTTTTTTCAGCTTTAAGTTTTGATTTTCCATAATAATTTATAGGATTTGGTAGAGCATTTTCTTTCCAAGGTTTATTATTTTTACCATCAAATATATAAACAGTAGAATAATGGACAAAAAAACAATTATTTTTATATGACCAATCAACAAGTTCTTTAGTTGAAAGTACATTTATTTTATAACATTCTTTTTTATTATTCTCAGCATCATCAACTTTTGTATAAGCAGCTGCATTAATAATTAAATTTGGATTAAATTTATCTAATTTTTTTTTTATTGTTTCTAATTTCTCTAAATTTAATTCTTTTTTAGATAAACATTTTACTTTTTTACTTATGAGAGATAATTTTTTTTTTAAATTAGATCCAATTTGTCCAGATGATCCTAATAAAATAGTTTTTTCTATTTTTTCCATTGCGGTAATTTATGAATTTCATTTAGCTTTAAACCATTAGCATCTTTTTTTGATAAAATTGGTTTTTTTGTTGGCCATTTGATTCCAATAAATGGATCATTCCAAATAATTTCTTTTTGGTTTTTAGGATAATACTTGCAATCACATTTATAAATTACATCTGCAAAAGTACTTAATACAAGATAACCATGTCCAAATCCCTGAGGTATCCATAAGATATTTTTTTTTTTTGAATCCAGAATTACTTTACACCATTTTCCAAAATTCGGACTATTCTTTCTTATATCAACAATTACATCAAAAATTTTTCCATTCATTACAGATATCAATTTTCCTTGTAAATTTGGATATTGAAAATGTAATCCTCTTAAAACATTTTTTTTTGAGTGAGTGACTGTTACTTGAGAAATATTATTTATAATTTTTTTTTTAAAAGAATTTTTTTTATTCCATGATTCATACAGTGATCCTCTTTTATCATAAAAAATTTTTGGTTCTATTAAATAGGGGCCAGGTAGGCTTAATTTTTTTAATTTCATTAGAATTTATTTGTAAGAGTAACTTTCTTCTTTTTTCAATTTTTCTAATTTTGCTGCACAATATTTAAATTCAGGTATTTTTCCTATAGGATCTAGTTCAGGGTTTGTTAAAACATTTGCTGGTGCTTCTTTAAAAGCAAATGGGAAAAATATAACATTATTTGGAACATTTCTATCAAATCTTACTTTAACCTCAACTTTACCTCTTCTAGTTTCTATTTTAACTTTATCACCAGCGTTAATTCCTATTTTTTTTAATTGTTTAGGATTAAAATGAGCCGTAGCAATAGGTTCAATGCTATCTAAAACTTTTGATCTTCTAGTCATAGAACCAGTGTGCCAATGTTCTAGTAATCTACCGGTCATTAAAATCATAGGATATTCTTTATTAGGAACTTCATCTGGAGGTGTAAGATCAGTAGGAACAATTTTACCTCTTTTATTTTTTGTATCAAAACCTTTAGAAAAAATTACTTCCTCTCCAGGTTGATTTATATCTTTAACGGGATATACAACTGAATTTTCTTTCTCTAATCTATCCCACGTTAAACCTTTAATAGAAGGCATAGTTTGTGCCATTTCAGGAAAAACATCTTTTGGATGATTATAATTCCATTTCAAACCAAGTCTTTTTCCTAATTCGTTAATTATCCATAGATCTTGTCTAGCATCTCCTGGAAGAGGAATTGCTTTTCTACCCATTTGAACTTGTCTATTAGTATTAGTGAAACTACCGTCTTTTTCTGGAGCGGCAGAACTTGGTAATAAAACATCTGCAAAGGTTGCGGTTTCAGTTAAAAATAAATCCTGAACAACCAAATGTTCTAATTTAGCAAATCCTTTTCTAGCATGTTTTGTATCTGGATCTGACATTGCTGGATTTTCTCCCATTATATACATTCCTTTTATAGTTCCATCATTCATACCATGCATTATTTCAACTACTGTTTGTCCAGGTTCTGAATCTAATTTTGATTTCCATAGTTTCTCTAATTTTTTTCTATTTTTATCATCTTGAACTGGAAAATAATCAGGAAATACCATTGGTATTAAACCTGCATCAGAAGCACCTTGAACATTATTTTGACCTCTTAAAGGATGAAGCCCCGATCCTGGCCTGCCGATTTGCCCACACATTAAAGATAATGCTATTAATGATCTAGCATTGTCAGTTCCATGAACATGTTGTGATATTCCCATTCCCCAAAAAATTATAGCAGATTTAGCTTTTGCATAAGTTCTCGCAACTGTTTTAATAGTTTCAGAATTTATACCAGTAATTTTTTCCATTTTTTCTGGTGTAAATTTGTTTGTATTTTTTATAAGATCAGAAAAGCCTTCAGTGTAACCTTTGATATATTGTTGATCATAAAGTTTTTCTTTTATTATTACATTCATAATCGAATTTAAAAGAGCGACATCAGTACCAGGTCTAAAATTTAAATTTTCAAATGCATATTTATTTAGCGAACTTTTTCTTGGGTCTACTACAATTAATTTAGAACCATTTTTTGCAGCATTTTTAAAAAAAGTAGCAGCAACTGGATGATTTTCAGTTGGATTAGCTCCAATAACAATAATTACATCTGAATTTTCGCAATCATAGAAAGGATTACTTACTGCTCCGGAGCCAAGCGTTTCTAAAAGCGCAGCGACAGATGAGGCATGGCATAATCTAGTACAATGATCTACATTATATGTTCCAAAACCAGTTCTTACTAATTTTTGAAATAAATATGCTTCTTCATTAGATCCTTTGGCTGATCCATATCCTGCTAATGAACTTTCTCCTTATTTTTTTTTTATTTTTTTTTATCCTTTAGCAGCATAATTTAATGCTTCATTCCAAGATACTTTTTTAAAATATTTAAGCGGGTTTTTAGGATCAAAAATTTTTTCAGGATCCTTAGAAACGTTATCTTTTCTTATCATTGGATATTTTAATCTTTCAGGATTGGTAGTGTAATCATAACCAAATCTTCCTTTTACACAAAGTCTGTTATGATTTGATGGTCCATCTTTTCCATCAACCCAAGCTATTTTATCATTTTTTATATTATAAGTAATTTTGCATCCAACACCTCAATAAGGGCAAACTGATTCAACTTTTTTATCAACTTTTGTATCAGCAATATGATTTTTATTCATTACAGAAGATGGCATAAGTGCACCTGTCGGACAGGCTTGCACACACTCTCCGCAAGCAACACATTTACTATCACCCATTGGATCATCAAAATCAAAAACGATTTTTGCGTCAGAACCTCTGTTTGCCATTCCTATTACATCATTAACTTGAACTTCCCTACAAGCTCTTACACAAAGATTACAATGTATACAAGCATCTAAATTTACTTCCATTGCACTATGACTTAAATCTGGTTTTGGAAAATATGATTTTTTCGGAAATCTACTGGAATTTACATTTAATTTGGATGCCCAATTCCAAAATTTTGAATTTTTATCTCTAGCAATACTTCTTTTTGGTTGGTCAGCATCAAGTAGTTCAAAAACTAATTCACGAGATTTTTTTGCTCTGTTTGATTTTGTATTAACTTTCATACCATCAGTTGGTTTTCTAATACATGAAGCA
>CAYOOR010000040.1:0-3182 GCA_964405695.1 uncultured Alphaproteobacteria bacterium | reverse complement strand
TACAACGGTATCACCGTTCTCAGCGTTGTCGATCAAACCCTGAGCGCTGCCGTCCCAGTCCCATACCTCGTTAATTGTTAAGCATCCATCTACCGTTGCATCGATATTAGATCCGCCAGAGCCTGATAGAACCAGGTCACTGATACACGGAGATCCACCCTGCTCAAACTCTAGGGTTACCAGCGTGCCTGAGCCTGCTGGAATCGAAGAACCTGTAAATGAAAATGAAAGAACCACACCCGCGCTGGACTGAGTTGTAAAGCCAGCTTCTTCCGCTGCTCCGCCACCGGCGCTCACTAGTGTTGCTCCATTTACTGAAAACTGAAATCCATATAGATCGCTGTCTAGATTGTACATCACGTCCACAGTGTCGTTGGCACAAGAGGAACCATCTCCGCCACACTCACCACAGTCGTCATTTACGTTGCCAGCACAGTCACACGCACCCTCATCGATGCCGTTTCCACCGCACTCGCCACATTCATCTTCTACAGCGTCGCCGCCACATACGCCGGCGCAATCTTCTTCAGCAGATCCGTCGCACACTCCATTACAGTCAAAGTTTCCACTTTCACAGAAGTCGGCTGGAATCGCCCATCCAGATGAAAGGCTTGAGCCTTCTGCACCTGAAATTACAAAATCACTTAAACAAGACTCGTCAAGCTCATCACCCTCTAGCATCACGAGTACTCCAGTGCCAGCTGGTATAAAGGAACCAGTAAATGAGAATGCTAGAACTGTGCCACCTGATCCACCTTGAATGGTAAAGCCAGCAGCATCGGCGTCTCCACCGTATGCGTCTGTTGTGCATCCACCTGTATCAAACTGGAAGCCGTAGATATCGCTGGTGCTTGAGTAGTAAAGCTCTCCGCCATCACCTAAGCTCAGGCAAACATCTTCCTCACCACAATACAAGCAAGAGCCATCATCTTCTGTGGCTTCTTCATTAAAGTTAACTGCGGCTGCATCCATGCAGCCAGAAACTGGACCCGCATCACATCCACCACATGAAACCAGGCAGATATCAGACATTAGAAGTCCTGCAAATACAGATTCACAGGTGAAGCCCATTCCTAAAAGCATTTCGCATGACATTCCAACTCCTGCGATTAGGCCATCTGGGTCATCCACACAGTCACTTCCACCTCCATCATCAGAAGTTTCATCGCCTTCAACATACTCCCACGTAAGGCTTGAACCTCCTGCTCCAGAGATAACAAAATTAGATAAACAGCCGTAGCTAAGATCACCGGTCAGCTCAACAAGCGTTCCTGAACCAGCTGGAATAAATGAGCCTGTGAATGAAAATCCAAGGACATTGTTTCCGACTGAAACGGTAAAGCCAGCGGCATCGGCGTCTCCACCGGTTGCTGTTTCTACACACCCATCCTGAGAAAACTGAAAGCCATAGATATCAGAATCTGAGCTATAGTCTAAGTTTCCGCTGGGTTGTAACGTCAATGTGACATCCTGCGCAAAGGCAAGTGTCATCAGTGTACATAAAGAGATAAGTAAGCGTTGGATACGTTTACACATAATTGGTTCCTCCTCCATTAAGTTATTATTACAATTTTTGGTTTTCATGTACAAAACAACCTTTATGTTTATTGTATACAATAAAAACACAATAGAGCACATTTCTCCTCTAGAAACAGGCCCTGAAATCATTAAAACTTTTATGTTATTTTTCGGCCAATTGAGAGGCCAAATTACTGGAAATAAATCCCATCCGTGTTAAAAGCTAGCGAATATTAGATGCGATGTCAAGGAAATTCTTAATATAAATCGCTCCAATAGCCATAACATACACCAAAACGTTAATGATTTGGTTTTTATCCAAAAAGCATTGTTACTAAAATAAAGATGTTACATATTGTAATGTGTGATTTGGAGCACTTTTATTGGAGAAATTTTAAATTTTTTATAGAGGAGCGCGCTAAATTTTGGTTCCGCAGCCCGGACAAAAATTAAATGCGGGCTGAAGCTCACACTCGCAGGTCTGGCAGCTTTGACTTTCTAGCTTTTTGGAACGTTGATCGTAGGCCTTAAGCGGCGCCATCATCTGCTGGTGCAGGCCATTACTATAATAGGCGCGTTGGTCGTCTTTGTTGCTGCATGATTGCATGGCCATTTTAAGAATTTCATCTACCTCATTTTGCATATTTTCTGCTTTTTCTTGTTGCCCTGCATTTGCCTTGCATTGCAGGGCGATCACCTTGCGTGCAAATTCGGTTGCTGCAATGCTCTGTTACTTAGCCAGCTCTTGGATTTGTTCTCTTACACTCTTGGTCAATTCGAATGGTGAAGTTTTGTTTTTGCACTGTTCTCGCCTTGCGTTTGCTATGCAATCTAACGGGGAGTGCTTATATAATGGGTTCGTCGAATTAATGCCTGGCACTTGCCCTGCATTCGTAAGGCATTTTTCTTTGTATGGGGGATTTTTAAATGAAGATACGAGAAAGGTTGTTGTCATGTTGTATGGTCACAACCTTTTGCCTGATGACTTCTTGTACCGTTTCCGTAGAACAAACTGTTCCCGGATATTCAATACTTGAGTATTCAATATAGCAGACAAGGGGTTTCTTATTACGCCTTCACAGACATACGGGGCTAATTATAATTCTATCGGTTTTATTAGTCTAAAAAACATGTCAGATGCAAAGAGAGTAGTGATAGAAGTTGAAAGGACTATTAATCTAGGTGGTAAACGTACGGAATTAGTTGAAGAAAGGGGGTAGGATGTCCCATCTATCTCCTTAGAGGAACGTGACCTAATGCTTGAACAGCTTTATGAAATGGCAATATCTCAGGGGGCTATCGAACGTAAATTGACAGGCCCTTCTCATGTTCAAGCTGGATGGCATGTTAGTGGGGTCTCAGTAGATCGTTTAGATTGAATTTTTGATTTTCTATCAATTTGCGGCAAATTGCCGCGAAATGCACATGCAATTTACAGTACATTGCGTTGCAATAGCCTTGGACATAAACCTATGAAGTTAATTTGCTTGGATCTGGAAATCAACAGACCTAAATTTATCGAAGATCCTACTTTTTGGGTTATTCCTGATATTGGAGATTTGCTTGATGCAAATTTTAGCTTCTTGGACGAAGGTAACAAGGTGAGGAGGGGAACTGCTGCTACCATGCTCGGCCTCTGTTGTCATAATAGGTGGTTTGGATAT
>CAYOOR010000039.1:0-11993 GCA_964405695.1 uncultured Alphaproteobacteria bacterium | reverse complement strand
TTTTTTTTTTTTTAAAATATTTAAATTTTTTTTAATATTTTTCCCATATATTTCCTTCCCTCTTTTTTTTTTTTTTTTTTTTACCATCAAGCATTTTCCCAAGTTCAAGAAAGGTTTTTTTTATTGGTTTTTTGTTTATTTTCATATTTATTGCATCTATTATTTCAGGATAAAAGTATTCTGAGGCATAATGAAAAGCCCAAAAGGCCTCTTGTTTGGTGCCAAGAAAAACACCTCTTAGGATCATACCAAGCACATTTTTTCTATGTTTTATAGCGTATATCAAACCTAAAGTTGAACCCCAAGAGCCACCAAAAATTATCCATTTTTTTATTTTTAATTTATTTCTTATAAGTTCTAAATCCTCAACTAATTTGTTAGTTGTATTATTTATCAATGATCCTTTAGGCTCACTTTTTCCAGATCCTCTTTGATCAAAAAGTATTATTCTAAATTTTTTTGGATCAAAGTATTGTCTATTTTTCGGATCTATCGAGCCTCCAGGACCTCCATGAAGATAAATAATTGGGGTTCCGTTCTTATTACCACTTTCCTCAACATAAAGAGAATGTTTTTTATCTTTTGTTTTTAAAAAAAATGAATTGTAAGATTTAATACTTGGGTACATTTAAAAAAAAATATTAATATTTATATTCCTTTTAAAATTTCTTGTCTTTTTCTTTTATATTCGTTTTCTGATAAAATTCCTTTTTTAAATAAACTTTCAATTGTTTTTAGTCTTTGTTCCAAAATAATAGATGAATCATTATTTGAAGAATTTTTTCTTTTTGAAATATTAGGATTATTATTTTTAATAATTTGTTCTTTTTTAATATTATTTTGTTTATTATTTTTTTTTATTTGATTAGGTCTTTGTTTATTATTTAATTCTTTTTGTAAGCTATCAATTTGTTGTTGTAGAGTTTTGTATTGTTCTCCTGATAATTTTTTACTATCTATGTTATCTTTAGCGTTTTTATATGCTGAATTAGTAAATACAAACCAATCAGTTCTTTCATTAGATTTTCTGTAAATACCTTTCTTATTTTTATTATATACAAGTATTAGTCCTTCATATTCTGCCTTTTTTGTTCTATGTCCAATATCATATCTTAATCTAGCAGTTTCCCAAACATTACCCTGGTATTGTTCATCTAAAGTCGGTTGTAAGCCAACTTGTACTGACCCTAGTATTAAATTTAATTGTTTATTGGCAATGAAT
This sequence comes from uncultured Alphaproteobacteria bacterium, assembly GCA_964405695.1. Lineage (GTDB taxonomy): Bacteria > Pseudomonadota > Alphaproteobacteria > CAYOOR01. Next base: position 10,771 of record CAYOOR010000039.1, on the reverse strand, counting down.
ATTCTGCCAGCAGTTAATCTATCTTCAGAAAAACTCCATCTAGCACTTCTATGAGGACCTTTAATAACAAAAGTAACATCTTCATTAGGTTTGGCTATTTTTAAAGCTTTTGGCACAAATTCAGATAATAACATTAGTTCTTTATTTGAAAATAAAGGTATTTCAGGTTCATTTCTATCATATTTGTATGAAAGCTGTTTAAACATTTTTCTTAAAATGTCACCAGATATATTTATAGGATGATTATTTTTGACTTTTGTTTTTTTTTCAATTTTTTCAGTTCTTATAAAATATTTAGCAGCACCTGGCATAATAGGAGAAACTTGCCAAAATGTATTAGTTGCATTTTTATCAGAAATTTTTGCAAATGTATATTTTGGATAATTTATTAAAAATATTAATGAGAATAATATTAATAAAAAAAAACTTTTTTGAAAAAAATTCACAAACATTTTTTAAATATCAAAGTATATGGAATTTCAATTATAAGGATTTTGTAATAATTTGTATATAAAAAAGGCGGACCTAATAAATTAGATCCACCTTTCAATTATCTTTTTAGTGAGAGGCTTAAAAGAGATATCGACTTACCAGAGGTAAAACATACCAACTGAGAAAATATCACTTTCGCCATCTTCATCGCCTGCATCAGTGTTATACCATTCTTCTTCAGCATGTGAATACTCAGCAACAGCTAACCATTCAGGAGCTAAATTATGATATATTCCAACAGTCCACATTGTTTGACTATCTTTTTCGTCAAACGCTGTAGATGCGTCACTTCCGGCTTGATCTTGAAAAGATCCACCGTAAGAGAGCCCAACTTTACCAGCACCGTAGTTATATGTACCTTGTACATAATAACCATCATGGTCACGGCAAACACCATCAGCTGAAGTAGCACCAGAATCCAATTGTAGAGTGATACCTAAACATTCACCATTATAATAGTGAGCAGTTAAGGCAGCAGGTCCACCAACTAAAGTACCACCAACGTGGATACCTTTAGCTTCAAGTTCTGTTGCAGCGTCAGCTTCTTGGTACATTCCACTTATCGCAAGATTTGAACCTTCACTAATACCAGCTAAACTAATATTAACTTCAGCTTCAACTCTTGGAAAGTCAGCTTCATTAGCTGTGAATGCTGCAGAAGCATTGGCAGTTCCACTAGCAATTTTAGATGGATCATAAAGACCAACGCTTAAAGTTGTACCATTGTAACTTGGAGTAGTATATCTAAAGGATGCATTAAAATCCGGATACACATATCCAAAACCGATACGGCCTAGTGTAGTACCATTATTACCTACGTTATCCGCAGTAGCACCAACACCAAATAATGTCATATCTTGCACAATTGCATTTCTTTGAAAGATACTCAAAGTTCTACCAAAAAGTATTTCACCAAAATCACCAGTAGCAGCAGCATAGATTTCTCTCATATCTATTTGCGCACCACGAGCAGTTTTAGTAGATCCATTTTGGATTTGAGGATATAAACCAAAGTATCCTCTTAATTGTACTCCGTTTGAAGCTGGACCTTGAACACCAAAACCAAATTTTGATGGTAAAAGACCAGTTTGAATACGAGAATTATCACCTGTAGAAGTTCTAGCAGTTTGGTGAGCTGTACCAAGATTTGCATCTTTTCCAGATGAGTAAACATAGAATGCATTAACATTACCATCAACAGAAAATGACCAACCTGATGGTTCGTCTGCCATTAATGTAATCTTAGCATCTACCGGAGCAGTATAAGCTGTTGCTAATGCAACACCTGCAACCGCACCTAAAAGTATTTTTTTCTTTTCTAACATTTAATAAGCCTCCCTAAAAAGAAAAAAGTTAATAAAATATTTTTTATATAATATGAAATTTTTATGACAAAACGCAATATATTTTATAAATGTCAATTATATAGGGATATATAAGAATTAGATAAAAATAGGTAATATCGCATATTATATAGTTAATTCAGTAATTTAGTTAATAATAACGTTTTTTTATCATATAAAGTAAAAGATAAAAAACTGGTATATTGTTGTATTTTTACAACAACTTTTTTTATACAAAATATATAAATGAATCAGAGATAATAATTTTAGCGAAAAATAGTTTAATTTTGGTTAGTTGAAGCACTTAATAATCTTTTAAGATTTTCAAATTGTCTACTATTAGGTTTTCTAGGTCTTTTTAAAACAATTTTTTGATCCAATATTTTTTTTGAAGGTGTTTTAGATAAAAAAATAATTCTATCAGCCAATTCGATTGCTTCATTTATATCATGAGTTACAAAAATAATTATTGGCTTATTTTTTTTCCATAAATTAATTAAAAGTTTTTTTAATTGATTAGCAGTTTTTTTATCAATTGAAATAAAAGGTTCATCTAATAACAATATATCAGGATCATTAGAGAATGCTCTTGCTAAAGAAATTCTTCTCTGCATACCACCTGAAAGTTTGCTTGGAAAATGATCTTTGAATTTTTCCAAACCAACATTTTTAATTAAATTATTCGCAATTTTATTACAATTCTTATTTTTTTTTATTGGGAATTTAATATTATCTATAGCGGTTAACCAAGGAAATAGCCTTGGAGATTGAAACATATAACTTATATTTTTTTTAGAATTTGATTCATTATTATTAATTTTTAGTGAACCATCAAAATTTTTATCAAGTCCAGAAATAATATTTAATAATGTTGTTTTACCGCATCCAGATGGCCCAAAAATTGATACAAATTCATTCTTTTTGATATCTAAAGTTAAATTTGAAAGAACAAGATTTGTTTTTTTAACATTGTTAGATTCTATAGTAAATTCTTTTTTTTTTATATTAATTGAAAGATCTATCATTTTTAATCAAAATATAATTTATATTCTCCATGCAGTTAATTTTTTTTCAGTTGGTTTTACTAAAAACCATTCAATTGACATTACTATAAAAACAAATACAAAAGTATAAGCTAAAATAGAAGTAGTATCGAACATTGAAAAAAATTCATTTATTTTAAAACCAACACCATTAGATCTTCCTAGTAGTTCGACAACTAGAACTATTTTCCATATTAGTGCTAAACCAGAGCGAGCCGCTGATATAAAGTATGGGAATAATTGAGGTAACATTATATTTTTAATTATTTCAAATTTCGATAATTTATAAACTTTTCCGACATCAATTAATTTTTCATCAATTGCTTTAGTTCCTTCTCTTAAAATTACAGTCACAGTAGGAATTTTGTTAATACTAACGGCTAAAATTGCAGCAACTTCGTTTAAACCAAACCATATAAAGCATAAAATAATTGTAACTAATGCAGGAACATTTAAAGCAAGTATTAATAAACCATCTAAATAATCATCAAATTTTTCTTTTCTTCCCATTAAAATTCCAATTGCAGACCCAATTAACATTGCAACAAAAAAAGACATTAAAACTCTAAATAAAGTAATACTTACATGAAGAATTAATTCATTACTTAAATGATAATGAATTGAATTTGCAACTTGAATTGGTGAAGGGAGCAATATCTTGTCATTTAGCAATGAAGAAACAAATCCCCAAAATACAATTAAGATAAATACGGAAAGTAATCTTCTAAATAAACTATTTTGTAATAAAAAATTATTCAAAACTAAAACTCAAAAAAATATTTATTCTTCTTTAAGAAAAAATGTCCCAGGAGAAATTTCATTTTTTGTTCCAACTAAATCACGACCACCATATTTAGCAAGAATTTTAAATATTTTCTTCGTTTCTTCTATTTCATCGTTTCCAAAATTTAATGGTATTCCGTTTCTATAAGCATCTCTTAGATTAATTAAAGTCGTTCTATCTTTTGCATTAGTTAAAGGAAAAATTCTTTCCCATTCACTATCAGATGTTAACATAATTTTTTTTGCTTCCGCAGAAGCATTTAAAAAATTTTTAATTAATGTTTTTTTATTTTTAGCAAATTCTTCAGAAAATACCCAACCATATGCTGGTATTTTTGTATTAATACCTAAATTTTTAAGTATATCTTCAACTGAAATAATTTCTCTGAAACCTTTTGATTTAAGTCTTGAATTGTAATGCCAATAATTTAAAACTGCGTCAATTTCATTTCTAAGAATTAATTCATTTAATAAAGGTGGAGCAGCATAAATAGGTTTTAAATATTTTTTTGGATCAATATTATTTTTTTTATTGTAATACGCTCTAAATAATAACCAACTTTTATCAATTGAACTTCCAGCTATCCCCAATTTTTTATCTTTTAAATCCTCAATATTGATTATTTCTGAGTCATGTTTTACCATTATTCCTCCGACTGACATTGAAAAAGGGTAAAAAACATAATTTCTATTTTCAGCTCTTTGTCGAGAAACCCATATCCAATCAGTAACAATTATGTCTACAGCATTTCCTTGCAAAGCTATACTTGCTGCATTTTTACTAGAAAAAAATTTTTTTTTTATATTAATATTATTTTTTTTATCAAGATTATTTTTTTCAATAATATCCATTTCCCAATTAACACTTCCAAATTTTAATAATCCAATATTTATTTCTTCTGATCCATAGGATTTAGAGACAAAGATAATTGAAAAAAATAATAAATGAATAAATAGTTTAGAAATTTGCATCACAATAAAAAAAATATTTGTTTAATATTTAAAATCAAGCATTTATAGAATATAAATTAATTAAATTAATATGATTTTGTAACATAATTTTTTAATTGATCTATTTCTTTTTTTAATCTTTTAGTTCTATCTCTTACTAAATCGCCTATGCTTACAACACCAATTAGATTATCTTTTTTATCAACAACAGGCAAATGTCTAAAATGCTTATTAACCATTAAAGTTAAAAGATCTTCATTATTATCTTCTAAATTACAAGTAACAACATTTTTTGTCATCAATTCTTCAGCTTTTGTATTTCTTACTGAACTTTTTTGAGTAAATCCACGAACAATATCTCTTTCTGACAAAATACCAATAACTTTTTTGTTATCTAAAATTACTATTGCACCTATGTTTTCTTTAGACAAAATATGAGCAATATCTACTATTTTTGTATCTTTAGTAGCTGTAAATGTTTTATTACCTTTTTTTTTTAAAATATCTCTTATTAACATTTTTAATATTTCCTATATGATTCTTATAAAAAAATAAATAAATACAAGATTTATTTGAATTTTAATGACTATAAAAATTTTAGATACTAAAGGTTTAAGATGCCCGATTCCTGTTTTAAAAGCAGATAAAATAGTTAAAAATTTAAAAACTGGTGATATTTTAAAAATTTTTACAACTGACCCAAAATCAATTAAAGATTTTAAAGCGTTTTGTGAAGTTTCAAATTGTTTGTTTCAAAGCTCAGAAAAGAAAAAAAATTTTTTTATAATTTCTATTTGTAAGAGTCTCTGATCTTATTTTCATTAATTGTTATAGTTAGAAGAGCTGGAACTATAATTAATATTAAGATTGCTGAAAAAAATAACCCTCCAATTACAACTGAGCCAAGCCCTCTATATAATTCGGAACCTGCACCAGGAAATAAAACCAAAGGGAACATGCCAAAAATACTAGTTAATGTAGACATGAAAATAGGTCGTACTCTTGTTTTTGCCGACTCAAAAATTGCTTCAATTTTTGATATTTTTTTTTGTTTAATTGAGTCTATTGTTTTAAGTACAAGTAAAATAGAGTTATTTACTACGATTCCTATTAAAATTAAAAAACCTAAAAGAGTTAACATATCTAAAGCTTGATATGTAAATAAATTTAGAATTTTTAGCCCAATAAATCCACCAGCGGTGGCAAGTGGAACTGCAATCATGATAACTAGTGATAAAATAAAACTTTCCAAAAGAATTGCTAAACTTAAAAAAACTAAAATTAAAGCTATTGCAATTGTTAATGTCATTGAGTTTAATGTTTGAGATAATTTATCTGCTGTTCCAGAAAGATTTATTGTAATTCCTTTTTCGTATGCTTCGTCGCTTAAACCTTTAACAACAGCATCATCAAGCACTTCTATTGCTACTTCTAAAGGTATTTGAGCCGGAGGTCTTATTTGTAGACTAACAGTTCTTTTGAAATTAATGTGTCTAATTGAAACAGCACTTGATGTAATTTCATTTTTAGAAACTGATGAAAGTGGTATAGTAATACCTGATTTTGAAACAATAGGAATATTAGCTATTTGCTGAGTAAAATTAATTTTTTGATCTTTTTTTCCAATTATTCTTAAATCCATATTTTTACCATTTGCAACAATTTCATCAATCCATAAGCCATCATTAAATGCATCCATACTATTAGCAAATTCTTTAACTGTAATACCGTTTTCAGATAATTTTTCCATATCAGGAGTAAATCTAAGTTCTGGGGTTCCAAGTTCCAGACCAGGTTTTGGTCTAATTTGTGTACGACCCATTTTTTCTGGAAATATTTGATTACTAATAAAAAAAGCTTTTTTTGTTACATCTAAAATATCATTTAGATCATTACCACTAAAATTTATATCAATTTTTCTACTACCACCAGCAGTTCTGCCAAAAATAGATGTTTGATTAATAAATCCTAAAGTCCCTGACTCTTGAAATGCAAGTTTTTCCATTAGTGGAATAATTTTTTTAATATTATTAGGATTTTCAGTTGAAGCACCAATAAAAATTCTTGTTGATGTAGACACATAGAAAAAGTTGTTTATTCTTGGATATTCAGTAGCAGTCACATCTCCACCTTCTTCTAAAATAAAATAAGGTTTTATTTGGCTTTCAATACTTTGTGCAATTCTACTAGTAGTATCTAAATTATATCCAGGAGGAGGAATTAATATTCCAAAAATTAAATTTTTATTTCCTTCAGGCAGATATTCTAATTTAGGTTTAAGGAGAAAAATACCTAAAACAGCAACTAAGAAAATTGTTGTAATAGTAATTAATGCTCTTTTTTTAGAAGGTAAAACCCATGCTAAATATTTGTAGAATTTAAATAAGAATTTTAAAGCTAAAAAATTTAATATTTTTGGATTATTAAATTTCCAAATTTTTTTTTTGTTGTCAGTTTGTAATAATTTAAGCTTACTTGAAATTACTGGAATTAAAGTTATAGCTAAAATTAATGATAAACTTATAGCAACACAAATTGCAACTGATATATCTCTAAATAATTGACCTGCTTCTACTTGCACAACAAGAAGAGGAATGAAAACTAAAACTGTTGTTAATGCAGATAGAAATACTGCTTGCCATACTTCTTTTGCACCAATTAATGAAGCTTCATAATCACTTTTCCCCATTTCTTTATGTCTGAAAATGTTTTCTAATACAACGATTGCTGCATCTATAACCATTCCAACTGCAAAAGCTAAACCAGCTAGACTTATTACATTTAATGATTTTCCTAGTATAGCCATTGCTACAAATGTTCCGATTATTGTTAAGGGTATAGTGGTTGCAATAACTAAAGTGGCTCTTGCTGAATTTAAAAATAATAATAATATTAAGGCTGCTAATAAACCTCCAACGATTATATTTTGCTGTACTAAATTTATTGAAGAATTAATGTAAATAGTTTCATCGTAAACTTGTTTTAATTCTAAGCCTTCTTTATTTAGGATTGGATTTAATTTTTCTATAGTTGCTTTTACTTCGTCCATAGTTTCTAAAACATTTACACCTACATCTCTTATTAGATTCATGGCAATCGCTTCTTTACCTAATGATCTTATATATGAAACGGGTTCTTTAACTCCGTATTTAACAGTCGCAACATCTTCTAAAAAAATTTTTGATGTAAATTGAGTTTGTTCATCTTTATTAATTTTAATAACAACTTTTTTAATTTTTTCGGGGCTATCTAGTTGTCCTTCGGCTCTTATTAAATATTTTCTTTTTCCTTCATCTACATCTCCAGCTGTTAAAGAAATGTTAGAAGACATTAGACTTTTAGCGATATCAGAAATTGTTAATTTATATAGAGACAATCTTTGAGGATCTACAATAACTTGCATTTCAGTTTTACTTCCACCAAAAAAATTAGATCTTGAAATACCTGGTATTTTTTCAAATTCTGTTTTTACTAAGTTATCTGCTAAATCTCCAAATTCAGACATTGATTTATTTATTTTTTTTATAGGTCTTAACATTATCCATGCAATTGGAGAATCTTCGCTACCAGAAGTTTCTATATTTGGTTTCATAATTTCTTCTGGCATACCTCTAACTCTATCTAATGCATTTGATACCATGAGTAATGCTGTTTGAAAATTTTTCGTGGAATTAAATTCTAGTTTAATTTCAGATTTTTTGTCATATGAATTACTTCTTATTCTTTCCACTCCTTTTACTGATTTTAAAACATCTTCTTGTTTGATAACAATTTCTCTTTCAACTTCACTCGGAGAACCGCCCTGCCAATTTGTTGTAATTTCGATTACAGGTTTTCTTACATCAGGTGTTAATTGTATAGGTATTTTAAATAAAGCTAAAAGTCCTGAAAAAAGAATAAGAATTATAAGTGAGTAAACTATAATTGGTTTTTTTAAGCAGTTTTTTATAATATCCAATTTATTTAACTTCCTCTATTTTTACTTTTTGCTCAGGTATCAATCTTTCATTTCCTCTAACTACAACTTTTTCACCTTCATTTAATCCTTCTATTATTTCTATTGAATTTTGATATGGTATTCCAGTTTTTACTACTTTAAGTTTTGCGATATTATTTTCTATTACATAAACAACAGTGTTACCATTCTTTATAAGCAAAGCATCTTTAGTAATTGTTTTTATTTGTTTTTTTGATTTTAAAAAGACTTTTAAATTAATATTTTGATTTATTATTAAATTTGTTTTTTTTTTATTAAAAAGAGGTTTATATCTTACTATAACTGTTCTTGTGTTAGGATTTTCTTTTGGAACTATAGATCTAAATGATACTTTTAAAATTTTGCCTTCAGATAAAATAATCTCAGCATCTTTTTTTTTATTTAATAATTGAATTTTATCAGTTGGAATATTTGCTTCAATTTCAAATTCTTCATTATTGACTAATTCTATAACTTTTTCTCCAACGTTTATATAACCACCTTTTGTCACAAATCTTTTTGAAACATAACCGGAATATGGTGCTTTTAACAATGCATCTTCAAAAATAATTTTAGCTTTATTGTATTGTGATGTTATTTTAATTAAATTTCCTTCAGCGGCTTTGACAATTTGCATTTGATCTTCGTAATCCGCTCTTTTAAAAGAAGGAGAATCCATAAGCAATTTAAGTCTTTCTAATTTTTTTTCTTCAAATTCAAGTTTTGCTAAACTTTCAGACAATTCTCCTTCTTTATTATTTTTATCAGCTTCTAATTCATCATTTTCAATTTTAATAAGAACATCTCCTTTCTTGACAAAATCACCAACTTCAACATAAACATTTTCAATAGGGCCAGGACTTTTTGCGGATATTACATCACTTTTAAAAGGAGCAATTCTAGATGTGACGACATAAGTTTCATTAATAAATTCTTTTTTTAATGTTTTAATTGAAACTTGAGGAAAATTTGTTGTATTTGCCTCTATAACTTCACTATTATAACTTATAAGTATTATAATAAGGATGAATAAAATAATTTTTTTCATAATTATATTTACAGTAAATATTTTATTAAAAGGATTTACAAGATAAATAAAATATTATGTCGACAGCTATAATAACACATAAAGATTGTATTCTTCATGATACAGGTGAAAATCATCCAGAAAGTAAATTTAGACTTATAGCAATAAATAAGATACTTAAAAAATTTAATTCAGAAAAAATAAAATGGTTTGAAGGATCAAAAATAAATTCTAAATATTTACTCAATGTCCACTCAAAAAAATATTTTAAAGCTATAGTTCAACAATCTCCAAAAGAAAATTCAATTAAAATTGATGCCGATACTGTTTTAAGCAAGTATAGTTTAGATGCTGCCTTAAAAGCCACCGGGTCTTCATGTAAAGCAGTTGACATGGTTTTAAGTGGAAAATTTAATAATGCTTTTTGTCCTATAAGACCCCCAGGGCATCATGCAGAACCAGAAAAAGCAATGGGTTTTTGTTTTTTTAATAATATTGCAATTGCAGCTTATTACGCAAAATTAAAATATAAGATAAAAAAATGTGCAGTTATAGATTTTGATGTCCATCATGGAAATGGAACCCAAAAAATGTTCTGGAATGATCCAAATATGTTTTATGCTTCAACTCATCAAGAAGGAATTTTTCCAGGCACAGGTTTTAAAAATGAAAAAGGCATAAAAAATAATATTGTAAATGTACCATTACCCGCAGGAACAGATAGTCAGTTGTTTAGAAAATCTTATGAAGATATAATTATTCCTGAATTAAAAAAGTTTTCTCCTGAAGTTATTTTTATTTCTGCAGGATTTGATGCACATAAAGATGACCCTTTGGCTGATTTTGAGCTTTCAAAAGAAGATTTTTTTTGGATTACAACAAAACTTAATGATTTTGCTAAAAAAAATTGTAATGGAAAATTAATTTCATGTTTAGAAGGAGGCTATAATATTAAAGCTTTAGCTGAAAGTTGTTTAATGCATGTTAAAGGATTAATTTTGTGAAAAAAAAAAATATAATTGAAAATCTTTCTTTCGAAGATGCTTTAAATGAATTAGAAAATATAACAAATTCATTTGAAGAAGGTGAGGCGTCTTTGGAAGATGCAGTTTCTTTGTATGAATGAGGTATTATTTTAAAATAATATTGTGAAAAA